>JAVHXR010000187.1 GCA_031119515.1 Propionicimonas sp. | reverse complement strand
GCACGGCGGGCACCATTCTCGGTGCTGCGCTCGCCAGCGTGGTGGGCGCCGTGGCCGGCACCGTCTACACCGCGGGGCTCGACCGCACCAGCCGACGGCTCACCACGGTGATGAGGCGCGGCTGGCAGCGGGTGCAGGGCGAGGACCCCTCCGCGGAGCTGGAACCGGGCGAGGGCCTCGACCTCGTGGTCGAACACCACGATCCGGGCACCATGGCGCCGGTTCCGACCGGCCGGGTCGTCACCGCCCGGGAACTGGCGCGGACAAGGCGGGCCGTCGGCAAGCGGGTGCTGGTCGGCGCGGTCGCCATCTTCACGCTCACGCTGGTGGCGATCACAGGTTTCGAGCTGGCGACCGGCTACTCGCTCACCGGCGGCTCGGGCGGCACCACCGTCACCGACGCGGTGCGTCCGCAGCCGTCACCCAGCGCCGAGCCCACCCCGAGCGAGGAGCCGACACCCACCCCGACGCCGACGCCGACGGAGACCCCGACCGCGACGCCCAGCCCGACCCCGACGCCGACCCCGACACCCAGCGAGACCCCGGCCGAGCCGACCCCGTCCCCGACACCCACCCAGGAGGCGGCCGCGACCGCCCCGGCCCAGGGCGCGGCGACCCCGGCGGCGGAAGGCTGAACCGGCCGTCAGTCGAAGGTGTTCACCATGAACGCAGCGGCGCGGGTGACGTACTCCCGGAACTCCGCCAGTTCCGGCTCCGGCAGCCCGAGGGAGTCCAGGGCGGCGTTCATGTGGCGCAGCCAGCGGTCCCGCTGGTCGGGGGTGACCGGGTAGGGCGCGTGGCGGATCCGCAGCCGGGGGTGGCCACGCTGCTCCGAGTAGTCGTGGGGACCGCCCCAGTACTGTTCGAGGAACATGCGGAGCCGCAGGTTCGCCGGGCCGAGGTCCTGCTCCGGGTACAGGGCGCGGAGTTCCGGATCGCCCGCCACCCCGTCGTAGAAGGCGTCCACGAGCCTGACGAAGGTCTCGTGGCCGCCGACGCGGTGGTACAGGCTCGGCTGCGGCTGGTCGGTCACCCAGCCATTGTGCCGCGGTCGGCGGGAGGCAGCGGAAGGTCGTCCTCGGGGTCGAGCACGTCGTAGGCGTCGTCCCGCACCCGCTTGGCGATCCGCGACATGGTCGTCTCGGTGACGTTGAGGTAGGCCGCGAGGTCACGCTGGGTGAGCCGGCTGAGCAGGTTCGGCCGCTCCCGCAGCAGGCTGCGGTAACGGTCCTCGGGGGTGTCACGGGACCAGATCGCGTCCGCCTGCTGGGTCATCGCGTAGATCGTGGTGATCGCAGCCGCCATCGCCGCCCAGGCGTGGTGGCGCTGGGAGAGCTGCTCGATCACCCGGTAGTCCCCGCACATCAGGACGCTCTGCTCTGCGGCGCTGACGGTGTGCAGGGACCGTCCCTCCACCGCCGGCTCCAGGTCGTCGAGGCGCGGGTGCAGGCCGCGTTCGTAGACCCGCCGCGCGGACGCCGGTGCCAGCGAGGTCATGCAGGCGAGGATGTCGCCCTCCTCGGAGAAGAAGATCGTCGAGGTGTGCCCGTTCGCGGTCGCCGCCTGCGCCCGCATCAGGCCGGTGTGGACGAAGTACAGGAACGGGTGAACCTCCCCGGCCCGGCAGAGCACCTCGCCGGGCTGCAACCGGACCAGCCGCAGCGAGGACGAGAACACCTTCCAGTCCGGCAGGCGGGCGCCGGCGTAGGCCTCGAGCAGGAGTTGCAGGCTCCGGCTCGCGTGCCCGTGGACGCCTTCGATCGCCATTCCAGCCCTCCACTCTGGGGTACGACCTGTCAGGCGACAAACTAGCGTGCCGCAGCCTTGTCGGGTGCGGGGTACGGGCTTTCCGGCCGGAGCCGGCCGCTGGCAGTCTGCACCCGTGCGCGCTCGCAGGGGGGGGTGCGAGCAGGCGCGAGGCTCGGGCGATGCCCGGGCCTCTGCCGGTTCAGGGCAGGTTCCGCCAGAGCATGAAGCCCAGCGCCGCCACCCCGAGCACCGTCCACCACAGCCGTGGCGAGCGGACCGCCCGGGGCGGCCGGAGCGCAGGCCCGCCGGCGGCCTCCACGACCCAGGCCAGGCTCGCGAGGACGCCGAGGGTGAGCAGCACGAAGACGAACGGGTTGGACGCCCAGGCCGCGGCGACGTCGCCGCGCAGCAGGTGGGTGCCGAGGGTGGTTGAGCCGCACAGCGGGCACAGGGTGCCGGTCACGGCCCGCCACGGACAGGGCAGCCGGAAGCCGGTGAACAGCTTGGCGGCGCTCAGTGCGACCCCGGCGGCGGCGAACCAGGCGGCAGACCGCAGCGCACCGCGCGCGGTGAACCCTGCCGGACCCGAGGCGACGACCACGCCTCATTATCCCCCGCTGCCCAGGGAGCGGGCCCCTGCCCAATGACCGCCGATGCGCCTAGGATGCGGTCTACATTCACCGGAGGGAGACAATCCTGATGTCTGACCAGACCTGGCCGCCGAAGACCCCCGACGAGGGCGGTTCCGTACCCCCGCAGAGCCCGGCAGAGCCGACCCCTCCAGCCGAACCGGCTGCCCCCTATTCCGCTGAGGCGCCCGCGCCGCAGACCCCGTCCACCCCCGAGCCGCCGCTGCCGCCCAGCGCGCCCGACTACTCGACGCCGCCGGCGGCTGATCCCGGGTACGCCCCGCCGCCCCCGGATCCCGGCTACGCACCGCCGGCACCCGGCGGCTACTCGCCGTCCCCGGTCGACCCGTACGGCCAGTCTCCGGCGGCCGGCTACCAGACGCCGTACCCGCAGCCGACCGACCCGTACGCCCAGCAGCCCGGCCCCTACGGCCAGCCGCCCGCGGCGCCGTACGGACAGCCCACCGAGCAGTACCCGCCGGCGGGCTACCCTGCCCAGCCGCCCTACTCCGGGCCGACGCCGACCCCGCCACCGGTCGCCTACGGCGGTGGCGGCGCCCTGGTGGACTGGCCCAAGCGTGCCCTGGGCGGGCTGATCGACTACGTCGCTCCGTGGTTCGTGATCGGCGTGCTCACCGGCATCGTGAGCAACGTCTCCAGCTCGCTCGGTTCGATCCTGTCGATCGTCCTCAGCCTGGGCTGGTTCATCGGCTACCTCGGCTACAAGAGCGGCACCACCGGCGTCACCTTCGGCCGCAGCATCGCCAAGACCAAGCTCGTCTCGGAGGCGACCGGGCAGCCGATCGGGGTCAGCAACGGCATCGTCCGGCAACTGGCCCACATCATCGACCAGGTGATCTGCTTCATCGGCTGGCTGTTCCCGCTCTGGGACGCCAAGCGGCAGACGATCGCGGACAAGCTGATGAAGACCGTCGTGATCGACAACTCCGCCGATCCCAACGCGGGCAACTACGACTGGAACATCCAGCGCTGACCGCAGCTACGCCGACCACCGAAGGGGGTCCCGGGGAAACCCGGGACCCCCTTCGGTCTCCCTGGGTGCCCGACCGTCCCGCGCCGCGACGCGGCCGGTTCCTGCCTCCGGTCGCGGGCCCACCGGTCACGGCACGGGGTTTCGTGCCGGCGCCCGGTCTCGGCCATGATGGGCGGGGACAACGGAGGTGTCGATGAGGGCGCTCGCCAAGCTGGCCGCCGGCCCGGGACTCGAGCTGGTCGAACGACCCGAGCCGCGGTGCGGCCCCACCGAGGTGAAACTCAGGGTGCTTCGCGCCGGCCTGTGCGGCACCGACCTGCACCTGCAGGCATGGGACGACTGGGCGGCGGCGACCGTCCGCCCCCCGCTGGTACTCGGGCACGAGTTCTACGGCGAGGTGGTCGAGGTCGGCGCCGAGGTGCACGGCATCCAGGTCGGCGCACGTGCCTCCGGTGAGGGCCACATCGTCTGCGGACGGTGCCGCAACTGCCGCGCCGGCCGCCGCCAGATGTGCATCCGCACGGTCGGCGTCGGGGTGAACACCGACGGCGCGTTCGCCGACTATGTGGTGATCCCGGCCGCCAACGCCTGGCTGCAACCGGATTCGATCGACCCCGAGCTCGGCGCCATCTTCGACCCGCTCGGAAACGCCACCCACACCGCGCTGCAGTGGCCGCTGGTCGGCGAGGACGTCCTGATCACCGGCGCCGGCCCGATCGGGGTGATGGCTGCGGCCATCGCCCGCCACGCCGGTGCCCGGCACGTCGTGGTCACCGATGTCAGCGACGACCGGCTCGCGCTCGCGTCCCGGGTCGGCGCCGACCGGGTGGTCAACGTCGCGCGGGAGCGGCTGGCCGACGCCCAGCGCGAACTCGGCATGCAGGAGGGGTTCGACATCGGTCTGGAGATGTCCGGCGCGGCGACCGCCGTCACCGAGATGCTGGCCAACCTCAACCACGGCGCGCGGGTGGCGATGCTGGGGATCCCCAAGGAGCCCTACGCGATCGACTGGGGCAAGGTCATCACCCACATGATCACGCTGAAGGGGATCTACGGCCGGGAGATGTTCGAGACCTGGTACCTGATGAGCTCGATGCTCTCCACCTCCCCGACGCTGGCCGACGCGATCCGCTCGGTGATCACCCACCGGTATCCCGCCGAGCAGTGGGAGGACGCTTTCGAGGTCGCCCGCTCGGGGCACTGCGGCAAGGTGATCCTGGACTGGAGCTGATCGTCCGGGGCGCCGCCGCCCGCGAGGCGCGGGTTCACGGGCGTGCAACAATGGACCCCGGCGTGCCCGGGTAGGTAGCGACAGCGAGCCGTGACGGGCCTGTGGACAGTGTCCGCCACAGCACTGCACAGGAGACTTCGATGCCTGTAACCACCCTGCCCGCCAGCCGTTCCGAGGCCGCGACGCCCCGCCAGCACCACCGCCGCTACCTGATGTGCCGGCCCGAGCACTTCACCGTGTCCTACCGGATCAACCCGTGGATGGAGCCGGCCAGGCCGACAGACACCGCGCTCGCGCTGCGGCAGTGGCAGGCGCTCTACGACACCTACCTCGCCCTCGGCCACGAGGTCGAGCTGATCGACGCGGTGCCGGGTCTTCCCGACATGGTCTACACCGCCAACGGCGGCTTCACCCTCGACGGGGTGGCGTACGGGGCGAGGTTCCGCTTCCCCGAGCGGGCGGCCGAGGCCGACCACTTCAACACCTGGTTCACCGGCCACGGCTTCGACCTTGTGGTGCCACAGGAGGTGAACGAGGGCGAGGGAGACTTCCTGCTCGCCGGTGACCTGATCCTGGCCGGCACGGGATTCCGCTCGACCGGCGACAGCCATCGCGAGGTCGCCGAGGTGTTCGGACGGGAGGTGGTCTCGCTCACCCTCGTCCGTCCCCACTTCTACCACCTCGACACCGCGCTCACGATCCTCGACCCGGTCGTCGCCGAGGGCGGGACCGCCACCGTGGCCTATCTGCCGGAGGCCTTCGACGACGCCAGCCTCGGCGTGCTCGCCGACCTGTTCCCGGATGCCATCCGGGTCGGGGCGGAGGACGGCGCGGTCTTCGGCCTGAACTCGGCCAGCGACGGCCGCAACGTCCTGGTTTCGCCGCGCGCGACCGGTTTCGCCGCGCAGCTGGCCGAGCGGGGCTACAACCCGGTCACGGTCGACCTGTCCGAGCTGCTGCTCGGCGGGGGCGGGATCAAGTGCTGCACCCTGGAGCTGCGCGGCTGAGCCGGTGAGATTCCGGCGTTCGCCGGAATGACGGTGGGACTCCGGTCCGCTGGTTCTGTCATCTCGGGCTTGCCACGGGATCTCTCCTGCGCTGCGCAGGGGTGCGGGTCTGCGGGTTTTGTCGCCCCGGGCTTGCTCCGGGATCTCTTGTGCGCTGCGCGGGGGGTGCGGGTCTGCGGGTTTTGTCGTCCCGGGCTTGCCCCGGGATCTCTTGTGTCGGGCGGTGAGGTTCCGGCGTTCGCCGGAATGACGGTGGGGTTTGGGTCTGCGGGTTTCGTCATCGCTGGCTTGCCCCGGGATCTCTTGTGCGCTGCGCGGGGGGTGCGGGTCTGCGGGTTTTGTCGTCCC
>JAVHXR010000186.1 GCA_031119515.1 Propionicimonas sp. | reverse complement strand
CTGTAGCGGTGTGCCCGGTCCAGCCGGCCGGTGGTGAGCTGGTCGGCCACCCCGGGGTCGGCCAGGGCGCTGGCGAGGGTCGCGCGGACCTCGTCCAGCCCGGCGGCGGTGGCACGGGTACCGCGTTGCGCGAGGTGAGCGGTGAGGTCGCGGACCACCCGTCCGACGAGTGGACCGCGCTGGGTTGCGAGCTCCCGCAGGGTGCCGAAGTCGGCGGCGGCCTGGGCCTGGCGGAGCTGGCTGCCAAGGCGCAGCAGTTCGCGCAACGACGTCAGTCCGTCGCGGGCGGCGACGTTGAGGTACCAGGCGCCCACGCTCGGCCGCCGCAGCGCCTTGATCCGTGCTGCCGCGGCGCTGTCACCCGCCGCCCGCGCGGCGGTGGCCAATTCGTCCCGCCGGCCGATGAACTCCGCCGGCGGATGGGCGTACAGCTCATCCACCGACGAGTCGGGTTCGATGGCCGGGGTCATCCCCCTATGATGCCCCCGGGGGCTGGTGGCCCGCCCTCCCCAGGCATGTGGATTTCCATGTCTGGATGGCTGCGTTGATGTGGAAGTCTGTGTATCCTTGCGACATGTCTTCCGGTGACGCCGAGGTCGAGGATCGACTGCTTCCGCACGAACGCCATCTCCACATCCTGGAGCGGGCCCGAACCCACTCGCGCGTCGAGGTCACCGCCCTGGCCAGGGAACTCGAAGTCACCTCCGAGACGATCCGGCGCGACCTCACCGTGCTCGAGCAGCAGGGACGGCTGCGCCGGGTGCACGGCGGCGCGGTCCACATCGAGCGCCTCGGCTACGAGCCGTCGGTGACCGCCCGGCTGGAGCGCCAGACGGCGGAGAAGAAGCGGATCGCCAAGGCCGCCGTCGGCCTGCTGCCCGAGGGTGGGTCGATCCTGCTGGACAGCGGGACCACCACGATGGAACTCGCCCGGCGGCTCCCGGCCGACTTCGAGGCGTCCGTCGTCACGAACTCGCTGACGATAGCCGCGCTGCTCTCCGAGCGCCCCCGGATCGAGTTGCTGGTGCTCGGCGGCCGGCTCAGGGACGTCACCAAGGCGATGGTCGGGCCGTGGTCGACCTCGTCGCTGGAGCGGCTCCGGATCGACGTCGCCTTCCTCGGCACGAACGGGGTCACCCCCGAGGCCGGGTTCACCACCCCGGATCTGGTCGAGGCCGAGGTGAAGCGGGCGATGGTGGCCGCCGCCGCCCGGGTGGTCTGCCTCGCCGACCACACCAAGATCGGGCAGACCCAGCTCTGCCGGTTCGCCGACATCACCGAGGTCGACGTGCTGGTCACCGACGGCGGGCTGGACGAGGCGCTGGCCGACGAGCTCGCGGCCGCCGGGCCCGAAGTGATCCGGGCGTGATCGTCACCCTGACGCCCAACCCCAGCGTCGACCGCACCTGCGCGGTCGACCACCTCGAACGCGGCGCGGTGCTGCGCGCCACCGACTCCCGGGAGGATCCCGGCGGGAAGGGACTGAACGTCAGCCGCGCGCTGGCCCGCAGCGGAACCGCGACAGCGGCGGTGTTTCCGGTCGGCGGGGCGTACGGCCGCCTGATGCTCGAACTCCTCGAGCCGGAGTCGATCGACCTGCGACCGGTCCGGATCGGCTGGCCGATCCGGGCGAACACCACGGTCGTCGAACCGGACGGGACCACCACCAAGGTCAACGAGCCCGGGCCGCGGCTCACCCCCGACGAGCTCGCGGCGCTGCGCGCGGAGGTCCGGGCCGCCAGCGGACAGGCGAGCTGGATCGTCTGCTGCGGCTCGCTGCCGCCCGGTGTCGCCGACGACTTCTACGCCGACCTGGTCGCGCACTGCCGCGAGGCGGGGGCGCGGGTGGCCGTCGACACCTCCGGCGGCCCGATGGTGGCCGCGCTGGCCGCCCGCCCCGATCTGGTCAAACCCAACCGGATCGAGCTCGCCGAGGTGATCGGCCACGACCTCACCACCCTCGGCGCGGTGGCCGACGCGGCCGGTTCGCTGGTGGCGCGCGGCATCGGGACGGTGCTGGTCAGCCTCGGCCGCGACGGCGCCCTGCTGGTGGACGCGACCCGGGTCGTGCACGCCAGGGCCGCGATCGCGGCGGCGGTCTCGACCGTCGGCGCCGGGGACGCGCTGCTGGCCGGCTACCTCCACGCCGCGGCGTCCGGCGCCGACCCGGTGGCCGCGCTGCGGACCGCGGTCGGGTTCGGGGCGGCGGCCGTCCAGCTGCCCGGCAGCCAGATGCCCAGCCCGGACGACATCGCCAGGGTCGAGGTCGTCGTGGTGGCCGACCCCGACCGCTCCCAGCCGCTCGACGACTGATCCGCCGACGAGAGAGCCGCCGGCCGACTGGCCGGCGGCTACCTCGCAGGACTCCCGTTACGGCTCGACGGTGACCTTGATCGCCCGGCCGGTGGCGACGATGTCGAACGCCTCCAGGGCGCGCTCCAGCGGCAGGTGGACGGTGATCAGGTCCTTCACCGGCACCTGGCCGGAGGCGATGTACTCCAGCGCCTTCCTGTTGTGCTCGGGCGCGGAGCCGTTGGCGCCGTGGATGTGCAGCTGGCGGTAGTGCACGAGGTTGGAGTCGCAGGTGATGGTCGGGTTGGTCTTCGGCAGCCCGCCGAAGAACGAGATCCGGCCGTTGCGCGCCGCCATCGCGATCGCCTGCTCCTGGGTGATGTTGGCGGCGGTGGCGGTGATCACGACGTCCGCCCCGCGTCCGTCCGTCAGGCGCATCACCTCGGCGACGACGTCGACCTGCGAGGCGTCGATGGTCGCGTCCGGCTGGACGGCGGCCGCCGACATCTCCAGCCGGCCGGCGTTCACGTCGACCAGGAACACCCGCCCGGCCTGGTGGACGCCGCGTGCGATCCGGGTGTGGATGCACCCGATCGGCCCGGCGCCGAACACCACGACGGTGTCCCCGGGCTCGATGCCGAGCAGTTCCTGGGCGTTGATGGCGCAGGCGAACGGCTCCGCGGCCGAGGCCTCGTCGAAGTCGACGCCGTCGGGGATGCGGTTGAGGCCGTCCACCTTCAGCACCTGGCGGGGCACCACCATGTACTCGGCGAAGCCGCCGTCGTACTGGTAGCCGATGGAGGTCTGGTTCTCGCAGACCGCCATCCAGCCCTTGCGGCACTCGTAACACTCGCCGCAGGGAACCGCCGCGATGACCTGGGCTCGGTCGCCGACCGCCCAGCCGGAGACGTTGGCGCCGACCTCGGCCACCTCGCCGGCGATCTCGTGACCCATCACCCGCGGCGGGGTGAGGTTCTGGTGACCGTTGTGGAAGATCTTGACGTCGGTCCCGCAGGTGGAGCAGTTGCGCACCCGCAGCAGCACCTCGTCGGGCGTGATCTGGGGGATCGGGGCGTCCTCGAGGCGGACGTCGCCGGGGGCGTGGAAGCGCAGCACCTTCATGTCAGTTCGCCTCCGCCGGTCGCAGCAGCGTGAGCACTTCGTCGACGGAGTCGGTCATCCGCAGCCGCTCGGCAGCCTGGGCGTCCATCAGGACCTCGGCCAGGGCAGCGAGGATCGGCAGGTGGTCGTCGGCGGCGGAGGCGATCGGGATGCACAGCTTCACAGGGTTGCCGTCCCAGTCGATCGGGTCGGCGAACTGCAGGAACCCCAGGGCGGGGGCGAGGACGTGGCCGCGGGACTCGTTGGTGCCGTGCGGGATGGCGACGCCTTCTCCGAGGTAGGTGGAGACCTGGAGCTCGCGGGCGAACATGCCGTCGACGTAGGCCGGTGCCACGGCACCGGCGTCGATCAGGACCTGACCGCACAGCCGGATGGCGTCCTCCTTGCTGACGGGGTCCAGCCCCAGGCGCACCGAGGAGGGCGCCAGAATCGATTCGGTGGACAAGGTGACTCTCCGTTCTCGAGGGGATCGCCGCTGGGCCCCGAGGCCGATCGCCGGGGTCCGTCCCGGCTGCCGACGGCAATGTCGATGCACTTACAAAACCACACAACCGGAAGCATGTCAATCCAAATCAACATACCCGGGAAAGCCGCAGGGGGACCCGTGGACCCGCTTCGGGTCCACCGGCCCCCCTCCCCTCGGGAACTGTCCGGCGCCGGTCTGGGCTGCCGGCGCCGGACAGCAGTCTGCGGCTGGGCTAGCTCGAGGCGGGTGCCTCGTTGCCCTGCTTCACCATCTCGACCACCTCGTCGTACTTCGGGCTGGCCAGGAAGTTGTCCACCGCGACATGGGTCGCCGACGGGGTCTTCTGGCTTGCCCGGTCGATCAGGTCCTTGTGGGAAACCACAACGTCGAACTCGTCCTCGAGGTTGGCGATCGACTTGTTGACCACCGAGACGTCGGGGTAGCCCGCGGCCTGGATCTTCTTCCGCAGGACGGACGCGCCCATCGCCGACGAGCCCATCCCGGCGTCGCAGGCGAAGACGATCTTCCGTACGGTGCGGGGACCGGGGGAGGTCGTCCGAAGTCCCTCGAGAGCGTCGGAGGCCTTGCCCTTGTTCGCCTCGGTCTGGCTGATCGCCTCGCTGAACCTGTCGGCACCCGCGGCCTCGGCGGCGAGGTCGCGCTTGCGGGTCGCCCGCAGGATGATCGCGGCGAGCACGAAGGTGACGGTGGCCGAGAACAGCACTGACAACAGGACCGGGACGTACGCCCCCGGTGCGGTCTGGGCGATCACGGCCAGGATGCTGCCTGGTGCCGCCGGCGCCCGGAGCGCACCGCCGAGCAGCATGTTGGTGGTGACCCCGGTCATGCCTCCGGCGATCAGCGCGAGGATCAGGACGGGCTTCATCAGCGCGAAGGGGAAGTACACCTCGTGGATGCCCCCGACGAACTGGATGAAGGCGGCGCCCGGGGCCGAGGCCTTGGCGGCACCGATCCCGAAGAAGGTGAAGGCCAGCAGCAGGCCGACGCCCGGCCCGGGGTTCGCCTCGAGCAGGAAGAGGATGGAGCTGCCGGTCGCGGACGCCTCCTGGCTGCCCAGCGGCGTCAGCACGCCGTGGTTGATCGCGTTGTTCAGGAAGAGTACCTTCGCCGGCTCGATGATGATGCTGGTCAGCGGCAGCAGGTGGCTGTCGATCAGGAAGTTCACCCCGGCGCTGAGCACGTTCATGATGCCGTTGACGAGGTAGGCGACCGGGAAGAAGCCGACCAGGGCAAGCACGAAGCCCCAGATGCCGGCGGAGAACATGTCCACCAGCATCTCCAGGCCCGGCTTGATCTTGCCGGCCCAGAGGCCGTCGAGCCACTTCATGGTGTATGCGGCGAGCGGCGCCATGATCATCGCGCCGATGAACATGTGGATCTGGCCGAGCTGGTTGTCGGCGGGCTGGGTCTCGTTGAACTTGGCGATCAGCAGGTCGGAGCCCGCGATGGCGCCGAACGTGCCGATCGCGGCGACGACGCCGCCGCGCACCTTGTAGACCATGGTGCCGCCGGTGTAGGCGATCAGGATCGGCAGCAGGTAGTGGATGAAGGGCCCGACGATCGTCGCCAGGTCCGCGTTGGGCGTGAAGCCGGGGCCGATGAAGAACATCGTGAAGATGCCCCATGCGATGAGCGCCGGGATGTTGGGCATGATCATGCCGGACAGGAAGGTGCCGAACTTCTGCACCGCGACCCGGGCTGAGCCCTTCTGCGCCGTGACTTCGGTAGTCATCTGTGACTTCCTTCACTAAGACGTAGTGGCAGCCGGTGCGCTCTGCAATGAGCACCCCGACCCGTATTGGGTAGATAAAACCACTCAGTCGGGCACACGTCAAGCAAAATCAACAGATATTCACACGATATCGGGCACGGATCGAGGTGGGTTCCCACCTCGGGGCGGGCCGTCGGTGGTTCAGGCTGCGGGGACGGGGTGGCCGAGCACGAACACCAGCGCGGCCAGGCCGAGGGCCAACGCGATCGCCGCTGTCGTGCCGACGGCCACGGGCCGGGCGAGCCGGTCCGCGGCGCCCGCCGGAGGGTAGCGGCGGGGGGCCATCGCGACGAGCC
>JAVHXR010000185.1:3091-5975 GCA_031119515.1 Propionicimonas sp. | reverse complement strand
GGGTTGGTCAGCGCGGTGGCGCTGTCCAGGACCGACCGCAGCACCGCGGTGTCCACCACCGGGGCGAGCTGCGACAGTGCGACGGTCAGGGTGGTCACCGCGTCGTCGACCTCGTCCTGCGTCGCCGACTCGTCGTCGAGGACGCCCAGCGCGCCGGTGACCGCCGCCTGCAGCTTCGACCACGAGGCGGTGGTGAACCTGCCGTCGGAGTTCGACAGCGCCGCGGCGGTGTCGTGCACCTCCTGCAGTACCGCCTTGTCGACCACGACCGGCTTCGCGGTCAGGCCGCTCAGCGCCGCCTGCAGCGCCGCCGTTGCGGCATCCAGGTCGGCCTGGGTCTTGTCGTCGGCGGCCGCCGCGACAGCCTTCGCCTGTGCCAGGGCAGCGGTGAAGGCGGACACCGACTCGTCGGTGAAGCCATCGAGCTTGCCGTCCAGCGCATCGGCCACCACGACGAACGACGTCAGGGTCTGGGCGTCCCCGCGGGTCGCCAGCAACCCGATGGCATCGCCCAGCGCGGTGGTAGCGGCGTCGACCTCGGCCTGGATCGCCCAGGCGTCGTCGAGCACGGCCCTGGCGGTGGCCAGCACCGAGGCGAGGTCGGCCTCCGCCCACGAACTCGTGGTGTAGTCGGTCTCAACCAGCGCTCCGGCGGTCGCCACCGTGGCCTGCAGCGCGGCCTTGTCCGCCGCGGCCATCGGCAGCTGCAGCTCGTCGGCCAGCTGGACCGGATCGGCGCCGGCGGGGTAGACCGCGAGGGTCGCCAGCGACGCGTTCTGGCTCTGCCAGCCGCTCACCTGGAGCGCCAGGTAGCGAGCCCGCGTGCCGGTGAGCGAGTTCTCGCTCACCACCCCGGCGGCGACCTGTCCGATCTCGGTGAAGGTGATCCCGTCCAGCGAGCCGGACAGCACCGCGGCCGGCGCCGCCTTGCCGTCCCAGATCACCCGGGCGGTCCCGAGGTCGGTCTCGGCGCCGAGGTCGACCACCAGTCGTCCGTCGGCCGAGCCCGGCACCCACACCGTGGCGACGTCGTCGTCCAGGGCGAGGTCAGGGTCGGTCATCCCGGCCGGCAGTGGCGAGGACGGGTAGGAGGTCTTGCCGGCGGCGAGGTCGGCGAGCGGGTACGGCCGGGTGGTCGCAGCGAACTCGACGGTCTGGGTGCCTGCGACGAGGTCCACCGTGAGCGCCTCACCGGTACGCGGGGTCAGCGTGACCGAGCCACTGGCCGTGGCGGTCAGCTTCACCCGGCGGCCGTTGACCACCTCGGCGACCAGGCCGTCGGTGTCGCCGGTGGCGGTGAACAGTGCCGGGAGCACCCGGGAGCTCGCGGCCGGCACCGAGACGGCCAGCCGCGTGCCGCCCGCGACGACGGCCTGGGTGCCCTGGTCCAGCCGCCGCGCGCCCGACGTCGGGATCGAGACGTCCGTCGCGGCGTCCGCGCTGCCCAGGTTGAACAGGGAGAGGTAGCCGTTGGCGTCCGAGACGGTCAGGTCCGGGTTGGCCGAGGTGGCCCGCGTCCGGGCCGACAGGTCGGCGGCCTTGGCGGCGCCGGTCTTGGCGTAGCCCTCGACCACCATCCCGGCCGAGCCCGCGGCGCTCCCTGCCGACAGGGTGATCCGGTCGACGCTGACGGCGCCGCCCGACACGACCTGGATCGGGTTCTCCGACCCGCTCACCACGAAGGAGGCGCGGTCGTCCACCGTCAGCCAGCCACCGTCGGTGGCGACCGAGGAGCCGGCGTTGTACTCGAACTGGTTGGTCCAGTGCTCGCCGTCGAGGGAGGTCTGGACGTAGTAGCTGAGTCCGGCGGTCTCCCACACCAGGCGTGCCCGGTCGATGGTCTGGGCGGAGCCGAGGTCGACCTGGACCCAGGTGTCGCCCACGCCGCGGTCCGCGGTGGCCACCGCCCACCGGGTGTCGAACTTGCCGTCGGTGGCGAGCGCGGCCGTCTTGGAGGCGTCGGCCGACGATGCGGTCACCGCCTTGCCGTTGGCAAGGTTCGAGCCCGACGCCCCGTTGAACGCCTGGAACTCGTACAGCGAGTAGCCGTACTGCGGGTTGCCGACCTCCCCCTGCATCCGGACGTAACGGGCCTCGACAGGGTTGTCGAAGACGGCCGAGTCCACCCGGGCGGCGCCGGGAGCCTGGAAGTCCACCGTCCGCCAGGCCTGGCCGTCGGCTGAGATCTGGATCTCGTAGGCGACCGGCTTGGTCTCCTGGTACACCACCACCCGGTCGACCGGCTGCAGCGACCCGAGATCGAGCTGGTACCAGCTGTCCGCCTGGGACCGCTTGTCCTTCTCCACCGACCACCAGGTGCCGAAGTTGCCGTCGAGGGCGGCCGACACCGGACGCTGCGGGCTGAGCGTCGAGCCCCACGAGGACGCCGTCGCGACCACACCGGCCTGCTGCGCGAGGTCGGCGCCGTCCTCACCGTTGTGCACCTCGATCTCGCGGATCGAGTAGCCGTAGGAGGTGTTCGGCGCCACTCCCTGGTAGCGGACGTAGCGGACGTCGGACTGCGGGAACACCGAGACCGAGGACGGGATGCCGTAGTAGGTCATCGGCTGCCAGGTGACCCCGTCGGAGGACACCTGGATGGCGTAGGCGGCAGCGGGCTGGGTGCCCCAGTCGAGGACGACCCGGTCGAGCGCGGTGTCGGCGCCGAGGTCCACCTGCCACCAGTCGGTGTCGGAGGCCGCGGTTCCGCCGGTGCTCGCTGCCGTCCAGTAGGTGTTGATGTTGCCGTCGATGGCGTTCTTCGGCAGGTTCGCCGTCGCCCCGGAGATCCGCTCGGTGGCGGTCATCGTCGGCGTGATGACGTTGGTGCCGTCGGCGCCGTTGCGCGCCTCGATCTCCCGCAGGGAGTAGTTCGTCGAACTGG
>JAVHXR010000185.1:0-3081 GCA_031119515.1 Propionicimonas sp. | reverse complement strand
CGGTTGATGCCCTGGACCCGCAGGTAGCGGGTGGTCACCGGCTCGAAGGTGAGGCAGTCGCGCCGCGACGCCGCGGTGGGCTTCGTGCAGGTGGGATCGGTCGGCGCCGCCTGGTTGGTGAAGACGGTGTCGCCCTCGGCGGTGGTGTAGGTGCGGTCGCCGTCCAGGCCACGCACCTCGCCCATGTCGAGGTTGCGGACGTTGACCGGTCCCTCGCCGTAGGCGGTGCCCGAGGTCGAGTAGACGACAGTGCCGGTGGGCAGCGTCGTCATGCCGGCCTTGCCTGCCGCCATGTCGAGCAGGCTCGCGCTGCCCGTGAAGCCGTCCACGGTCTCGTTGTAGGCCTTGCCGTAGCGGGAGGCGATGGAGGGGTTGTTCGTCGGCAGGAAGAACGGCGTGACGCCGCCGACGTCGAACAGCCAGTCGTCGTGCTCGGGCTGCCAGGCGAACTTGACGTAGCCGGAGCGGTCGACGGTGGCTGCCCAGGCGTCCTCGGACTGGTGCATCAGCAGGCCGGGACGCGACGCGCCGTAGTCGGTGGCGCTGGCGGCGTGCGCGAACAGTTCCGCCTGGGAGGCGACCCGCACCGGTCCGGCCTCGCTGGCCGCCCGGAACTCGTGCAGGAGGTAGGCGATCGCGACCTCGGCGCGCGCCTCGCCCTCGTACTTGATCTCGCCGGCGGTCTGGGCGCCGATCGTCTTGAAGGCGATCCGCGGCGCGACGCCGTAGGCCTGGAAGTCGAGCAGCTTGGCCGCGAGGTCGGCCTCGGCACGGGCGACGTACTCGTTGCCCTGGACCTGGGCGAGGTAGGCCAGCGGGATGACGTCGCGGCCGTACAGGAACTCGCGGTCCTGGTTCATCACCATGAACGGCTCACCGGAGTCGGAGGTGGTCTGCAGGATGGTCGCAAGGATCTCGTCCCCGCTGACCTGCTGGCGCAGCACCTCGGGCACCTCCTGCCCCTTCAGCAGGAAGTGGACGGAGCTGCGGGCCATCGTCCGCCACAGTTCCTGCTGGTAGTGGGGGGCGTAGGCGTCGTGGTTCTCCACCAGGTACTGGGGGTAGAGGTTCTGGGCGGTGTTGGCCGAGACCGGGACGCCACCGAGTTGCGCGGGGTTGTTCTGGTCGGCCACCGGCAGGCCGGTCATGTTGCGGACCCACTTGCCCAGCCACTCCGACCAACCGCCGGCGTTGGCGTCGTCGTCGTTGTAGGCCAGCGCAGGTGCGATGCCGAGGGCGTAGACGCCCATCTCCTCGATCTTGGAGTCGCCCTTGTAGCCGCCGGTCAGGCCGTTCGGGCTCCAGCTGCCGGAGCCGGGGTCGTTGGCGGTGCCGAGGCTGACGGTGTAGTCCGCCTGGCCCTTGGAGATGTTGAGGACGTTGGCCTGCGTGGTCGCGTCCAGCTGGTCCCACAACAGGTGCGCGGCGGCCAGGAAGTAGGACTCGTAGGTCGCCTCCCAGAACAGGTTCTTGCCCCAGAGGGTGCCGCCGTTGAAGCGGTTGGTGGCGGCGAAGTAGCTGATGGACTTGAGGGTGTGGTCCAGCAGGCCCGCCTTGCTGATGCCGGCGAGCGCCTCGTCGTAGTCGCCGCGGGTGAGCAGCACGGCGTTGCCGAGGATCAGCGACTCCCCCATGTAGTTGTTGGTCGTGTAGCGCTGGTTGGCCGAGTCCCACTGGCTCTCGGCGAACGGCGTGTGCCGCAGCAGCACCTCGTAGTAGGTCTGCGCGACCGCGTCCGACTCGATTGCCGGCGCCGCCTGGGCAGGGGTGACGGTGGCCACCAGTCCGGACAGCAGCATGGTCGCCGCCAGGAGGGCTCCTGTGGCCCCCCGGAGAATCCGTCGCAGCCCTCCCGGACGCGCGTCGACGTTACTGGTTGCAGGCATTGCGCTCCTCAACGAATCCCGAGATCAAAGGGGGAATGAGCGGTCTGGTCGGAGCCTGGTGCACAACGCCGCACCGGGCTGTCCGTCGGGAACCGGCTCACCGAGCGGCAACGGCGCGACTGGTTGAGCCCCCACAGCTCCCAGCCAACTCTCACGGCGCCCCCTCGCTACCGCCTGGGCCCGGTCAGACGGTGACCGGGCTCGGTAAGCGCTACCTAACACCACCGCAATTCTTGCCGTCAAGTTTCGAAGGAGATTCCGGGACAGAACCGGCAAAACGGCAGATATTGTTCATTAGTTGAAGATCAGCTGAGCATTCACTGCATCATAAGTTCAATAGTTGAATGAGCTTGGTCGAGGGGTCACCCGACCGGCGCGAAGGTCTCCCGAGCGAGCATGACCGCACCCATCGCGGAGGCACGGTCTCCGTAGACCGACGTCGTGATCCGGGCACGGTTGCCCGAGGCCGGCACCGCGTACCGGCGCATCGCGTCGCCGAGGGTGCGGAGCAGGATGTCGCCGGCGCCGGTGATCGGCCCGCCGACCACGATGTGCTCGGGATTGAGGATCGTGCACAGGGTGGCCGCGGCCATCCCGATCGCGGTGCCGGCGTCCCCGAGCACCCGGACGCACGCGACGTCCCCGGCGAGCGCGCTCTCCACGACCGCGCCGATGCCCGCTTCCGGCAGCATCCGCGACTCCAGCGCGCTCAGGATCGCCGGCGTCGAGGCGATGGTCTCCAGACAGCCGCGGTTGCCGCAGCGGCAGACGATCCCGTTGGGGTCGAGGGAGAGGTGGCCGATCTCTCCGGCCGAGTTGGACGCGCCACGCCGCAGCTTCCCGTCGAGCACCACCCCGGCTCCGATGCCCGTGCCCGCCTTGATGTAGACGAGGTCCTCGTCCCCGGCATGACGGGCCTCGGCGATCGCCCCGAGGTTGGCGTCGTTCTCGACGATCACCGGCAGGTCGAGCGCCTCGGTGAACGCCGCCACCACGTCGACCCCCACCCACTCCGGCAGCAGCGCCGGCGCCACCATCTCGCCGGTCGCCGGGTTGACCGGGCCGGGGATCCCGACACAGGCCCCCCACACCGACGGCTGCGCGAGCGCACCGGTCGCCTCCGCGAGCCAGTCCCTGGTCGCTGCGATCACCCCGGAGACCGCCGTCCCGGGCGTCAGGGTGAGGAGGGACTCCG
>JAVHXR010000184.1 GCA_031119515.1 Propionicimonas sp. | reverse complement strand
GGATGGAGCCGGGCAACTACGCCCTCCTCGACGGGATCGTGTGCGCGACGTTCGCCGTGCTGGCGGAGCGGTTGAACGTCCGCCCCAACCTCGCCGGCAAGCTGGAGATCGCCCGGCGCAACGGCGGCTCCCCCGAGATCGTGTTCTCCACCGACTTCGTCGACCCCTGGTACTGGTACCGCATCCACCTCGATGACCGGCGGCACTTCCTGTTCCAGCACGAGGTGTACCGCGAACTGGGGGCGGAGTGCGACGGCGTCATGTTCTTCGCCAACGACACCTTCGGCCACTTCGTGCCCCCGGAGCCACTGGCGCAGACGCTCGCCGTCGTCGCGGAAGCCAACGGCTGGGCGCGGCGCGAGGCGGCGGCGCCGGCCGGCGGGTCAGCCTGGCAGTGAGGTCCCGCGGATGACGAGCTTCGGCGCGAACCGCGGCTCGACCCCGTGGGAGTGTTCCTCCTCGCCGAGGATCATCCGGACGCCGGAGGCCCCGACGATGTCGGAGGGGTGCCGGATGGTGGTCAGCGGGACGATCGCGAAGCCTGCGAACTCGATGTCGTCGTAGCCGACCAGCGAGACCTGCTCCGGCACCGCCACGCCGGCCTTGATCAGGACGTTCAGCATCCCCAGCGCCAGCAGGTCGTTGCCGGCGAAGATCCCGTCCGGAAGGTCCCGGCCGCGAGCGAGCAGCCGGCGTGCGACGTCCTCGCCGAGGGCGGCGGTCTGGCGCTCCACCTCGATGAACTCGATGGCACCCTCACCGCCGAGCTCGGCCAGGGCACGCCGGGCGCCTTCCCGGCGGGAGTCGACGTTGAGGTGCGTGCCGCCCACCACGAGGAGCCGGCGGCGTCCCTGGTCGATCAGGTGGCGGGTCGCGAGGTAGCCGCCCACCACGTTGTCGCCGGAGATCGACGGGTAGGCCTGCGGACTGGGCGGCACCCCGACCAGGACGAACGGGGTGCCCCGCTCCTGCAGGTCGAGCAGTTCCGGCGGAACCTCCCCGATCGGCGCGATCATGATCCCCGCCACCCGCTGCTCGGCGAAGAACGCGATGAACTCCCGTTCCCGGTCGAGGTTCTCGTGGCTGTCGGCGATCAGTACGACGTGGCCCGTCCGGGCCGCCTCGTCGCCGGCCCCCAGCGCCAGCTCGCCGTAGTGGGGGTTCGAGGCATTCGAGACGATGAACGCGATCGCCTGGCTGCGGCCGACCCGCAGCTGGCGCGCGACCGTGTTGCGGACGTAGCCGAGCTCGTCGACCGCAGCGCGCACCCGGCTCAGCATGTCCGGGGAGAGCCGGCCGGGGGAGGTGAAGGCGTAGGAGACGGTCGCCCGCGAGACCCCGATGTGGTTGGCCACGTCGGTCATGGTCACGGAGGAACGAGGTCGGCCGGCGCTCACGACGCCAAGCGTACGCACAGCTGCGCCGGAACGAGACCATGCCGAGGGCCGCCGCCGGACGGGGTGGGCGGGGGTGTCCGGCGACGGGCCGGCGTCGCGCGACCGGGGCGCCGCCGGGTGCGGGCCGGGCGGCCGCGGCGAAGCAGCCCGGAGGGGCCGCCCGGCATCGATTTCACGGCGCCGGTCGACAACCGGCACGAACCCGGCCCCGGCCGCATTCCACCTTGTGAGAAGGGGGTCGCCCGTCCGGGGGACCGTCGAATTGTCGAAGGTGGAGGGATTGCAGGATTCCCTCCTCATTCGATGGGGAATTCCACGGTTCCGCCTCGCCGCCGTGCGGACGTCAATACCTTCGGCACGGCCCGCGGTGTGCGGGCCGTTCCCCTGACGAAGGCATCATCGATGACTCCTGCCCGAGGTCCGCGGCACGCGCTGCGGGCGATGCTCGCCGTGCTCTGCAGCCTGCTGCTCACCTGGCTGGCGCTGCCGGTGACGGCCATCGCCGCAGACAACGACGCAGAGCTCACCATCGAGCAGTACATCGAGGGCCACCAGGACGAGGTCCCCACCTTCGCCCCCGGCCAGAACGTCATCTTCACCGTCAACGTGCAGTGCAGCAGCACCGAGACCGGCACCTGCCTGGACGCCGTCCTGACCGACGTGCTGCCCGAGCCGCTGGTCTTCGACGAGACCAATCCGATGTCGATCACCCCGAACATCGCAACCGGCAGCGTCGACGGCCGGAAGCTGACCGTCCGGTTCAACGGGGACGGCTTCGAGGCCGGACAGGTCCCGACCATCACCATCAACGCGAAGCTCCCGGCCAAGGCGTCCGGCGACTTCGACGCGCTCACCCTGCGCAACACCGTCACGATCACCGCCAGCAACGCCGACCCGGTCTCCGACACCGTGGCCCTCAAGGTGGCGATCCCCACCGTCCTGGCCGCCACCGCCACCAAGTCCGCCAGCCCCGAGGGCACCCAGCCCGCCCTGCCGGGCCGGGACGCGAGCTTCACCATCGGCGGCGGCAACGACTCCAATGTCAGCGTCGACTCCCTCGTCCTCTCCGATCCCGCAGACCTCGCCGCCGGCACCTTCGACCGGCTCGCCGTCACCGGGCTGACCGACCTCATCGCGACCGGCGCCGACCGGGTCGCCCTCGACTGGTACGACGGCACTGCCTGGCACACCGGGACCGCCGTCGCCCTGCCGGACGACCCGGGGACGTTGCTGCCGTCCGACCCGAGCGAGATCCGGGGGCTCCGCCTCACCTTCACCCGGGCCGGCGAACGGCTCGCGACCGGCAGCTCGGCCGCGGTCACCATCCAGACCACCAGCCGCGACAACTTCGCCGACGTCGCAGCGGACGCCACCCTCGAGGTGCGCAACACGGTCGCTGCCACCGTCACCCGGGGGGCCGAGTCCGCGACCCGGCAGGCCTCGGACTCGGTGGGCTTCGAGAAGCAGCCGGTCCGGGTGAGCGTCGACAAGGCGTTTGCACAGCCCGACCTGGTGTCGGGCAGGACCACGACGGCGACCATCACCGCGACCAACGGCGTGATGCCGGTCTCGCGGCTCGAGCTCAGCGAGCCGGCCGCAGGCGAGGCCGACCTGGCCAGCCAGGGCCTGACCTTCGAAGGCTTCGTCACCGACCCCGACGCGGCCCAGGTCCTGACCTGGCCGACTGGCGCCGAGCGGGCCGAGATCACCTACCGCTACGACGAGGGTGAACCGGAGACGTTGTCGACAACGGACGCCCACACCCTGCCCACGCCCGCCGAGGGCCGCCGGGTGACCGGCTTCACCGTCGTCTTCACCGCCGACGGCGACACCATCGACTCCCGTTCCCGGGCGATCCTGCCGTTCCTGGTCACCGCCGGCCAGGTCACGCAGGAGGCCGGCACCACGATCACCAACACGGTGTCCGCCGAGGCCTCCAGCACGGCCCCCGACAGCGGCTCGGACGAGGACTCCGCCGACCTGCAACTGCTGCCGCTGCGGGTACGGGTGGCCGCCGGCAAGTCGATCGTGCGCGGCACGATGTGGGCCAACCCCGGCACCACCAACACCGTCAGCCTGACCGGCCGGGTGGCCCAGAGCTCCACCGTCGGCGCGGAGTACCTCAGCGTCACCGACGCCGACGCCGACTTCTGGGACTACGTCGACCTGCGCCGGATCCACTCCACCGACATCCCGGCGAACGCGGACCTGGTCGTCAGCTACTTCGACGGCACCTCGTGGCTCCCGCTCACCGACCCGGTGTCGGGGCCGGTCCAGGACTGGACCTTCACCCCCACAGCGGAGCAGCGGGCTGCGCTGGTGGGGCTGCGGTTCAGCTTCGTACCGAAGGTCGCCGGCACCCTGCTGCCGGCCGGCTTCAACGTCGCGCCGCGGTTCGACGTGGCGCTGCGCCGTACGCTCCGCAGCGACCAGTTGGCCAGCACCAACGCCAACACCACGCTCAGTGACACCGCCACCGTCGAGGTGGGCAACCAGGCAGCCATCGAGCCCGTGCGCACCGACACCGCGACCGCCAGCGTCGGCCTGCGAGCGACCGGGGCCAGCGGCGGTGGCGGCTCGCTGTGGCTCACCTCGAAGCACTGGATCGACCCGATCGACGGCAGCCAGGTGGACGCCGGCGTCCTGTCCGCGCTCTCCGACGACCTGCGGACCGCCGTCCTGGACTGGGGCACCGACGGCCTGAGCCTCACCGGGCTGGAACTGCTCGACGACCCGGGCTACACCGACGTCGCAACCTCCTTCTACGACGCCTTCGACCTCGTCAGGATCGAGCCGATCACCCCGGCCATCGACCCCGTCATCGGCGAGGACCGGGTCGCCAGGGTCGAACTCTTCTCCTCCGTCGTCAACGACTGGGTCGACGTCACCGCCGCCGCCTGCCCGACCGTCTCGGCCTGCGACGGCCGGTTCGTCGGCTACACCCTCACAGACGCCGAGCGCGCCTCGACGATCGCCAGCCGGCTCACCTTCGCCCCCGGCAGCGGCAGCGAAACCGGCGCGATCGCGCTGACCAGTGGCGCCGACCGCCAGGTGAGGCTTGACTTCCAGCTGCGCCGCACGCTGCGCAGCGACCCGTCCCACTACGTCCTGGGCGAGACCCACAGCTACCGGTACAACTCCGGTGAGGCCGGGACCATCACCAACCGGGTGGTCGCCACCGGCATCCTGACCGAGCCGGACGCCGACGGCGGCACCACCGTGACCAGCACGTCGAGCGCCAGCCTGTCGATCCTCGACCAGCCGCTCAACGTCTCGCTGACGAAGGTGTTCGACCAGGCCCGGCTCGGCCTGCCGCAGCGCGAGACCACCGACCCCGCCGACTACCCGCTGGTGGACGCGACCCTGACCGCGACCAACGAGACCGCCGGCGCGGTGCCCGAACTGGTGCTCAGCGACCCGTCGCCCGAGGTCCCCGGACTCGGCGCCTACGCCCGCCTGAACCTCTACCAGGTCCGGCTGACCGCGCTCCCGGCCGATCTCACCCTCGACGCGGTGACCGTCCAGGTCACCGACGAGGACGGCAGCACCCGCGACTACACCGGGGTCCAGGCGGAGGCGCTCACTCCGGCAGAGCTCGCAGGCGTGGTGGGCGTCCGGATCCACTACGGCGCCCACGACAACCTCGCCGACCCGAGCCTGCCGCTGGTGGCGGCCGGTGCCACCGCCACCGCCGTCCTCACCTACCAGCTCCGTGCTGACGTCCGCGGGCTCGTCGACACCCCGGTCGCCGACGGCGACCAGGTGAGCAACTCGGCGCAGGCCGCGGTCCTCAGCCCCGGCGGCATCAGCTGCGACGGGGACGACCAGTGCGACCGTCCGACCGCCGACGACACCGCCGGCCTCTCGATCGTCCAGCCGACCTACTCCGTCGTGGCAGGCAAGTCGATCAACTGGACCAGCCGCTACGAGGACCAGTCCGCCACCGGCTACGTGGTGACGCTCACCGGCCGGCCCGACGGCACGGCCCGCACCAAACTGCTCAGCCTCACCGACGCCGAGCCGACCTTCTGGAACGCGTTCGACCTCGCGCAGCTGCCCGCGATCACCGTGCCCGCCCCGATCAACGAGCTGCGGCTGTCGGTGCTCACCGGGGTCGAGCTCAGCCTGGACGGCGCCAGCCTGGGCTACACCTGCCAGGGCAGCGCGGACCTGGCCGCCTGCTGGCAGCAGGGCGACTGGCAGGCGGCCGACGCCAACGGCCAGGTCACGCTCGCGCTGCCCGGCGGCGTCACCGCCGGCCAGGTCCGCGGCGTCCGGGTGGACGCCCAGCGCACCGTCGCGGGTACCGCCACCCAGTGGGAGCGGCCGTCCGACCCGACCCTCACCGTCCGGCTGAACGTCACCCGGCGCGCGACGCTCGTCCTCGGCCCCGGCGGCTCCACCACCACCGCCGTCCCGACCACCCGCGCCGGCCAGCCGGTCGCTCCCGGTGAAGCCGTCCAGGCGGTCACCAGCAACCTGCTCAGCGTGACCGGCACCGCAGCGTGGATGCGGAACTCGGCGCCGTACACCGACACCCAGACCGCATCGGCGACCACCCAGCTGCGGCACCGGGTCAACCAGATCAAGGTCGAGAAG
>JAVHXR010000005.1:7845-21903 GCA_031119515.1 Propionicimonas sp. | reverse complement strand
CGCTCAAGATCGTGAGCGTGGTCGAACGCATCGGCGACTATGCCAAGAACATCGCCAAGCGCGTGCCGCTGGTGGCGGTCAACCAGCGCACGCTGGAGCCGGTGTCGCTGCTGCCGTCCATGGGGCAGGTGGCGAGCGAGATGGTGCATGATGCCCTGAACGCCTTCGCCGCGCGCGACGCCGACCTGGCGCTCGCGGTGGTCGAGCGCGACACAGTGGTGGACGATTTCTACAACAGCGTGTTCCGCACGCTCGTTACCTACATGGTCGAGAACCCCAAGACGATCAGCGAGTGCGCGCACCTGCTGTTCATCGCCAAGAATATCGAACGCATCGGCGACCATGCGACCAACGTCGCGGAAATGGTCTATTATGCCGCCACGGGCCAGACCCTGCCCGACCGCGAACGCGGCGGCGCGGCGCAGGCGGAGGACTGATCGCATGGCACGGGCGAAGATGTTGCTGGTGGAGGATGACGCGGCGCTCGCCGAACTGCTCATCTGGCATTTCAAGCGCGAGGATTTCGACGTCGCCCACACGGTCGATGGCGAGGAAGCACTCATCATGGCGCAGGAGAATGTCCCGGACATCGTGCTGCTCGACTGGATGGTCGAAAGCCTGTCGGGCATCGAGGTGTGCCGCCGCCTGCGCCGGTCGAGCGGCACGGCCAACGTCCCCATCATCATGCTGACCGCGCGGGGCGAGGAAGAGGACCGCGTGCGTGGCCTGGAAACCGGCGCGGACGATTATGTGACCAAGCCGTTCAGCCCGCGCGAACTGGTGGCGCGGGTCGGCGCGGTGCTGCGTCGCGTGCGCCCGGCGCTGGCGGGTGAGACGCTGATCTTCGCCGATGTCGAGATGGACACGGTGGGGCACAAGGTGCGGCGCGGCGGGCAGGTTCTCGACGCCTGACGCGTCCGGGGCGGCCGGGATCGTTCCGGGACGAGACCGAGAGGGAGCGCCCGCCGGTCCGCCTGGCGGAGCGACGCCGGCGGGCGCTCGGCCGCGGGACCGGCTGCTGGAGTGCCCGGCAGCGAGGCCACGGGCGCGGAACCGAGATCGTAGCCGGTCCGCAGCGGCGGCAGCGGCGGCCGGGTGCGGCCGGCCGGCACTCCCGGTCGCAGCTCGTGGGAGGCGGTGTCCCCGATCAGCGAGCGCCGGTGGCCGGCGTAGCCGGGCGACAACAGGTCGGAGAGCACCCCGGGGTCGTCGAGGGAGTCGCCGTACCAGGTGTCGCGATCGGCCAGCGCGAGCTTCATCGCCTCCAGGACGGTGTGCGCACCGAGCTCGGTGCCGGGGTCGAGCCGCTCGTCGGGGAACCCGTCCAGGATCGCGAGGGCCTGCAGCAGCATCGGGCCCTGCCCCCAGGCTGCGGTCTTGGCGATGACGTGTCCCCGGAAGTCGAGGGTGACCGCGTCCTCGTAGCTCGCGGCGAACCCGGCGATGTCGGCCGCGGTGATCACCCCGGCGTGGTCGCGGCCGTCGCTGTGGCGGTGCGGCCGGGCGACGAACGACTCGACGGCAGCACCGACCACCTCGCGCCACGCCCGCCGCGCGGCATCGATGCCCCCGGCCCGCCCGGCACCCGCCGCCGCGCCGATCAGCCGCTCGAGGATCGCCGCGTACTCGGGGTTGGTGACCAGGTCACCGGCGGAGGGTGCCCGCCCTTCCGGAAGCCAGCGCTCGGCGGAGGTGGGCCAGTGCCGGGTGAACAGGTCCGCCACCCCTGTGATGGTCCGGGCCACCGCGGCGAGGACGGGATGCCCGTCGCGGGCATAGCCGACGGCCGGCGCCAGCACGTCGGCGAGCGGCCAGGTTCCGTGGTCGCGCAACAGCAGCAGCCAGGCGTCCACCGCGCCGGGTACGGCGGCCGCCAGCGCCCCCGAGCCGGGCACCAGGTCGAGCCCCTCGCCGCGGTAGTGCTCGATGGTCGCTGCCGCCGGCGCCGGCCCCTGGCCGACAAGGACCCTCGGGTTCCCCGGGTCGCCGGCGGTGGCGAACAGTCCGGTCAGGTCGCCGCCGGGGCCGTTGAGGTGGGGCTCGACGACGTGCAGTACGAAGCCTCCCGCGACGGCGGCGTCGAACGCGTTGCCGCCGCGCTCGAGCACGGACTGCATGGTGGCGGTGGCGATCCAGTGGGTGGACGCCGTCATGCCGAAGGTGCCCGCCAGGTCGGGCCGGGTGGTCGGCTGCGGCGGCGCGCCGAACGCGGGGTTGGTCACGCCCACCGAACCTAGCAGCGCCGCGGGGCGACCGCGCGCGCCGTCCCTATCGCCGCGGGGCCGGGCCGGTCCAGAATGCAGGATGGCGAAGGCCTGGGATGCGTTCATCTCCTACGCGCGCGCCGGCTCGGGGGCCACGGCGGACGCGCTGCAGCGCGGGCTGGAGCGGTTCGCCCGGCCGTGGCGGCAGCGCCGGGCGATCCGGGTCTTCCGTGACGACCGGGCGATGTCGACCAACCCGGCCCTGTGGCCGGCGATCGAGCAGGGGCTGGCCAGCGCCCGCTGCCTGATCCTGCTGCTCACCCCCGCCGCCGCCGGGTCCGGGTACGTCGACCGCGAGGTGGCGTGGTGGGTCGCCCGCAAGGGCGCCGACACCATCCTGCTCGTCCTCGACGAGGGCGACCTGGCCTGGGAGGACGCCACCGGACGGTTCAGTGCCGCGAGCACGGTGCCGCCGTCGCTCGTCGCCGCTTTCGCCCAGGAGCCGCGCTGGCTCGACCTGCGCTGGTTCGGCGGTGGACCGGACGACATCGGCGACCCCCGCTTCGCCGAGGCGCTGGCCGACCTGTCGGCGCCGATCCGTGGCGTCGACAGGGACGAGCTGATCGGCGAGGACCTCGTCCAGCACCGCCGGGTCCGCCGGCTGGCCCGGGCGGCGGTGGTCGCGCTGAGCGGCCTGCTGGTGGTGTCGGTGGTCGCCTCGGTGATCGCCGTCCGGCAGCGCGACGACGTCCTGCGCCAGGCGACCAGCCTGCGGGCCCGCCAGCTGGCCAGCGCCGCCACCGCCCAGCTGCCCACCGACCTCAGGCTCGCCCAGCTGCTGGCCGTCGACGGCTTCCGCACCGAGGACTCCCCCGCCACCCGGCGGGCGCTGCTCGAGACGGCGGTAGCCAGCCCGTACCTCGATCACGTGGCCGCCCTCGACGCGCCGGTCAGGGCGATCGCCACCGTCGCGGACGGGAGAACCGTCGTCGCCGGGCTGGCCGACGGCCGCGTCGTCGCCGTCGGGACCCTGACCGGCGCGACCCCCCGGCTGCGGCTGTCCCTGCCGGCGGCGGCGACCACGCTGCGCGCGAGTGACGACGGGGGCGTGGTGCTCGCCGCGCTGCCGGAGGCACTCCACGTGGCGGACGTGGCCGGCACCCGCCGGATTCCCACCGGCCCGCAGCTGGACCACTCGGCCGCGATGTCGGGCAGTGGGCGGCGGGCGGCGGTGGTACTGGCCGAAGGTGATCGCCCGCTTGTGGTCTACGACACCGCCTCCGGCCGGGAGGTGGCGCGCTTCGCCGACCCGTTCCGTCCGTCCGCCGACGCACCCACTGCCTACGCCCAGTTCACCGACCGGCTGGCCTTCCCCGACGAGCACACCCTCCGGCTGGTGGCCAACGACCTGCGCTGGCTCGACCTCGACCTTGCCACCGGGGCCACCACCGGCACCCACCAGGTGGGCTGGCGGCCCTACGCCAGGTTCTACGCCACCAGCCCGCGCGGGGACTTCCTGCTCGCCGCCGACCTGACCGGGGGCGACCGGGTCGAGGCGTGGCCGCTGGAGGGCGTCGGGGGCCGCCCACCGATCACCGCCCCCGGCCAGCTCAGCGACGTCCTCGACCTGGCGATCAGCCCGGACGGGAGTCGCGTCCTCGCCAGCGACGCCGCCGGCCTGCTGGCCTCCCCCGCCACGACGGGCGGGGACGGCTCGTCGCAGTGGCGTCCGCCGGCGAGCCGCATCCCGGGTCTCAGCGGCATCATCGCGGTCGAGTTCCTGACCGACGCCACCGCCGTCGCGGCGGTGGCGTCGGGGCTGGTGTTCCTCGACCTCACCGCCCACGGCCGGGGCGTGTCCACCACCGCCCTCAAGCCGCGCGGCGTCAGCTACCTGGCCGAGTACGCGGTCGACTCCAGGAACTCCGCGATCGCGGCCTCGCCCGACGGCGCCCGCCTCGCCGTCCTGGAGCGCAGCCTCGGGCAGCTCGAGGTGGTCCCACTCCTGGACCCCGCCGCACCAGCACTGCCTACGACGGCGCTCGACTACGGCTACGGCCCGGCGCCGCTGGGACCCCTCTGGCTGGACGACGACACCGTCCTGGTGGTCGACTCCGAGCCCGGCGGCCCCGTCCCCGGCCTGCCCCGGGGGATCGCACACTGGCACCTCGACCTGCCCGCCGCCGCCCCGGACGCCGAGCGGGCCGCCGCGGTGGCGGCCCACGCCGGTGACGGCACCGTCCTGGTCGCTGCCTCGGACGGCACCCTCCAGACCAGGGAGGCCCGGACCGGACGGTTGCTCGCGGTGTCGGGGGCCGGGAGCGCACCGTCCGGCTTCGAGCTCGCCCGGTTCAGCCCGGACGGACGCTACCTGGCGCAACTCGACACCGCCGACACCGCCGACGACCTCGACGCCGGCGTGCCGGTCACGCTGCGCGTCGTCGAAGTGGCCACCGGAGCCGTCGCGGCGGAGCACTCGTGGCCCTCGGGGACCCTCGTCGCCGGCATCGAGTTCGCCGGAGGCACCCTGGTCGTCAGCCAGGTCGACGGCTCGGCCGACCTGCTGTCCGTCCCGGGTGGTGGGACAGTGCGCAGGGTGTCGAGCGCGGGCACCCGCACCCGCACCGGATCCGGGCAGGCGACGCCGCCGGTCGCGGGGCCGGAGGGTGAGGTGGGACTGCCCACCCGGACCGGGCTGCAGCTGTACGACATCGCTACCGGACAGCCCTCGGTGTTCGTGCCGGTGCCCCCCGGGTTCGAGGCCGAGCCACGCAGCTATGCCTTCATCCCCGGCGACGTCCTGGTCACCGCCTACTTCGGCGCGGACCCGCAGACGGCGCTGGTCAGCGTTCGCCCGCTCGCTGCCGAGGACCTGGTCAGGCAGTCCTGCGCGAGCGCCGGTGGAGCGCTCACGTCGGCGGAACGGCTGCGCCTGGTCGGCGGCGACCCACCCCCGGCGCCGGGCTGCGGCTGACGGCTCGTCCCGTACCGCGCCGGTCGCCGGAATGAGACGCGACTGTCACCGGTCTTCCTCCGGACCGGGCCCAGCCCCCACAATCGCCGTGCTGGGACGGACTCCGGGGGGTGACATGGAGGGTCTGCGCACCACGGGCGGGGTGCTCCGCCAGGCCTGGACGGTGGCCGGGGCGTACGCCGCGCAGGCATTCGGCTACGCCGCCGTCGTGACCTCCCTGCCGGCGCTTCGCACCAGTGCCGGGCTGGACGACACCGGGTTGTCGCTCGTGCTGCTCGGGATGACCTTCGCCGCCGCCTCGGGTTCGCTGCTCGCCAACCTGATCGCGGTCCGGGCCGGGAGCCGCAGCGCCCTGCTGCTCGGCCTCGGCGCCCAGGCGACCGGCCTGGCGTCAGCCGCGCTGTCCGGCGCCGCCGCGCCGCTGATCGCCTCGCTGGTGGTGATGGCGACCGGGCTCGGCCTGGTGGACGCGGGCGCGAACATGCAGGGCTCGCTCACCGAGCGCAGGGCCGGTCGGCCCGTGTTCGGGAGGCTGTACGCCGCCGGCACCCTCGCCGGGATCCTCGCAACCCTGCTGACGGTCGTCGCGCTCTCGGTCGGGGCGGCTGCGATGGCCGTGCTGCTGGTGGCCTCGGGGGTGCACCTGGCCGCCGCGCTGGCGGGGTGGCGGGGGTTCGACCGGCAGCGGGCCGCGCACCGCGTCGACGACGTCCCCCGGGCCCGGGCGAGGCTGCCCTATCGGGCGATGGTGCTGGTGGGCCTGCTGGTCTTCGCCGCCTTCGTGATCGACACCGCGGTCGCCAGCTGGGGGACGATCTACGCCACGGACATCCTCGGCCTCCCCGCGGCGCTGGCGCCGGTCGGCTACGCCTGCTACCTGGTGGCGGTGTTCGCCGCCCGGCTTGCCACCGATCCCCTGGTCCGCCGGCTCGGACGGCTGCCGGTCGGGATCGCCGCGACCGTCACGGGTCTCCTCGGAGCCACCCTGCTCACCCTCGGCTGGCCGCTGCCCGCGGCGCTGGCGGGGTTCGGCCTCGCCGGGCTGGCCTTCGGGGCCCTGGTGCCGCTGGCCTTCGGGCGGGCCGGCGAGCTGCTGCCGGAACGCAGCGACGAGGTGATCGCGCGGGTCAACATGTTCAACTACGCGGCCTCCGTCCTGGGGGCGGTGCTGCCGGGCATCGTGGCGGAGCTGACCAGCCTGAACTGGGCCTACCTGCTGCTGGCCGGGAGCCTGGCGGCCTGCCTGCCCGCGCTGGCGGTGCTGCGTCCGCCCTCCCCGGCCGCCGCGACCGCAGGGCAGGGTGGGGCGACCGCAGGGTGACAGGGGTGAGCCGCCGCCGCGGGCGTCAGCCGGGGGCACGTCCGATGCCGTCGACCAGCCGGTCGATCCGGCCGGCGAGGTCGTCGAAGGCGGCCTCGAAGGCAGGGTCTCCGGCCGCCGCCGGGTCTGCCACCGACCAGTGCAGCGGCTGGCCGGGGAGTTCCTCGTAGGCACGGTCGCACACCGCCACCAGCAGTTCTTCACCGGTCAGGACGGCGTCCACCGGCCTCGGCCGCGCATCGGCGAGGTCGAGGCCGCGGCGGGCCGCGACGGCGATGGCGCGCGGGTGCACCCGGCCGGCCGGACGGGTACCGGCCGAGACGGCGGGGATCCCGCTGACGCTTCGCCAGTACACCGCGGCGAGCTGGGATCGCGCGGAGTTGCCGGAGCACACGAAGGCGACCCGCGACGGCCGGGCGACGGCACCCCCACCGAGCAGCCGGTGGCAGGCCGCGGTGCGCTGGAGGTAGCTCCGGCGGGCGTCTCCCTCCGAGCGGCGGCGGAGGACCAGGCCGGCCCGCTCGAGGACGCGGAGATGGTGGGCGAGCAGGTTGGAGGCAATCCCGAGGCGGGCGGAGAGTTCCCCGGACGACAGGTCGCCGGAGGCGAGCAGGTCGGCGATGGCCAGGCGGGCGGGATCACCGAGAGCGGCGTACGCCCGTGCCCGTTCCGAGAGACCGGTTGACATCCCGATTTACCTCCGTGACTATTGAGTCAATGATAACTGATCTATCTGGCCCCTGCCAGACCCGCACGGAGGTGAGGACCGTGGCCAGGCCGACGGTGCTGTTCGTCTGCATCCACAACGCGGGCCGGTCGCAGATGGCGGCCGGGTTCCTGCGCACGCTGGGTGGCGACCGGGTGGAGGTGCTTTCGGCGGGCTCGGAGCCGGCCGCCCGGCTCAACCCGGTCGCCGTCCAGGCGATGGCCGAGCTGGGCATCGACATAGCCACAGAGCACCCGAAAGTCCTCACCACCGATGCGGTGAGGTCCTCCGACGTCGTGGTCACAATGGGGTGTGGCGACACCTGCCCGTTCTACCCGGGCACGCGCTACGAGGACTGGGTCCTGGACGACCCGGCAGGGCAGCCGCTGGAGGCGGTGCGGCCGATCCGGGACGAGATCCGCCGACGGGTCGAGGCTTTGCTGGCCGAACTGCCGCCCGGGGCCTGACCCGCCACCCTGAGCCCTCAGGCAGGCTTGACAGCCCTGACGATCGCAGCGTGTCTCTGCGGGGCGACCTCGTGGGTGAACCGCACCTCCACGTCGGTGAAGCCCGCCGCGGTGAGGCCGTCCAGGCACTCGGCGCGGGACAGTGCCCCCGCGACGCAGCCGACATGGCTACCCCGCTCCGCCCGGTCCGCCGGGCTCAGGTGGTCCTCGGCGACGACGTCCGAGATCCCGACCCTGCCGCCGGGAGCGAGGACGCGGAACATCTCGGCCAGAACCGCCGGCTTGTCGACCGACAGGTTGACCACGCAGTTGGAGATCACCACGTCCACCGCACCGGCCGGTAGCGGGACCCGCTCGATCCTGCCCTTGAGGAACTCGACATTGGCGGCCCCGGCCCTGGCGGCGTTGTCGCGGGCGAGGGCGAGCATCTCGTCCGTCATGTCGACGCCGTAGGCGAACCCGGTCGGCCCGACCCGCCTCGCCGACAGCAGGACGTCCAGACCCCCGCCGGAGCCGAGGTCGAGCACCCGCTCCCCCGGGTGCAGGTCGGCGACGGCGGTCGGGTTCCCGCAGCCCAGGCTGGCCGTGACGGCCTCGGCCGGGGCGGCGGACGCCTGGTCCGCGTCGTACAGCGCCGCCCCGAAGACGTCGCCACACCCGCCCTCGCCGCAGCAGCTTCCGCTGCCGCCGCCGTCGAGGTCGTCCAGGATGTCGACGGTCCTGCGCCCGGTCCCCATCGCAGCCCTCGCCGCCGCGGCATAGCGGTCCCGAACCTGCTCCAGCACGTCGTCGCTGTCACCCATGCCGATCACTCCCCTTTCGTCCTGACGGTCAGCAACCGGCTCGCCGGAACCGGGTCGAGGAGCTGGCGGATCGCCTGCACCCCGTCGGTGTTCACCCAGTACCAGGTCTGGCGGCCGTTCCGCTCCCGCTCCAGGAACCCCGCCTCGAACAGCGCGCCGAGGTGGTGGGTGACTGTCGGCTGGGTCAGGCCGAGCTGGTCGGCGAGCGCTCCGGTCGTGGCCCTGCCGCCGTCGGCGGAGCGGATGAGGCTCAACAGCCGCAGCCGGGCGGGATCAGCGAGTGCCTTCAGTGCGGCCGCCAGCACCAGCGCCTCGGATGGCTGGAGCTCGGCCTGCAGCAGCGGGGAACAGCACAGGTCCCCCACCTGGAGCGGCCGGATCACGGCCTCTTGCGTACTCATAGACCCATGTCTATCATATCGATCGATATCGAACAATAGATGTCCATCTATCAATCGGAGATCGACCGTGGACTACCTCTTCGCCCTCATCGCCACCGTGGCGGTCGACGTCTGGACGACGTTCGCGCACAACTGGCCCTATCTGCTGGTGAGCGTGGTCGTCGCCGCTGTCGTCCAGGTGTACGTCGACCCCGGCCGGCTCTCGGGCTGGCTGCGCCGGCGGATCTGGGTGGCCGTCCTGGCCGCCGTGTCGATCGGCGCGCTCACCCCGTTCTGCTCCTGCGGCACCACCGCGATCGTGCTCGGCGCGATGGCCTCCTCGGTGCCGTGGGCGCCGATCGTCGCCTTCCTGGCCTCTTCGCCGCTGACCAGCCCCGAGGAGTACGTCCTCTCCCTCGGCCTGTTCGGGCCTGCCTTCGCGACCACCTACTTCGTCGCGGCGATCGCCGTCGGCCTGCTCGGCGGGCTGGCCGCGTGGTGGCTGGAGGGTCGTGGCTACCTGGCCGGGCAGTCCCGGATGGCCGCGCCAGCCCCGGCGCCGGCCGACTCCGCAGGCCGCGACTCCAGCGCCGCGCGCCGCGACGGCGAAGGCGGGAGCACGCGGCTGCTGACGATCGTCGAACCCCCGCCGGTGGCGGCTGCGCAACCCGCCCGCCTGCATCTGCTCACCACCGCGCTGTGGACGAACACCCGCCGGATGGCGCTCTACTTCTTCGGCTTCGCCGCGCTCGGCTACCTGATCATCCGGATCCTGCCGACCGGCCTGATCACCCAGTGGCTCGGCGCCGGAAACCCGGTGTGGTCGGTCCCGCTGGCAGCCTTCCTCGGCATCCCGGTGTACCTGAACAGCGATGCCTCCCTGCCCCTGGTCGCCAGCCTGCTCCAGGGTGGCATGGCACCGGGGGCCGCGATCGCGTTCCTGATCACCGGCGCCGGGACGAGCGTCGGCGCGATCAGCGGCATGCTGGTGATCGCTCGCTGGCGGATCGTCGCACTGGTCATCGCGACCCTGCTGGTGACAGCGGTGCTCGCGGGCTGGCTGGCCGCCCTCTGGCTCTAGCCGGACTCCGGCGCAGGCAGCCCCAGCCGCGGCGACCCCAGCAAGATTCGAACTTGCGACACAAGGTTTAGGAAACCTCTGCTCTATCCCCTGAGCTATGGGGCCGGACCCGGAGGCCGTCCGGGCGCGACCTAGCGTACCGCGCCCGGCCCTCCGGCCCGCGCCCGGTAAGGCCGGGTCGACGTCGAGGGGCCAGGTCCGAAGGTGTTCCAACCCACACCAACCCACACCCGACGTACCGATTCCCGGCCGCCGGAAATCACCATCGGCGGGCCGCCCGCAGGCAGGTCTCGCGGCGCCCGACCGGATTTCGAGTCGGATTGCGAATCGCGAAATTCAGCGGGCGCTGACAGCACCGTTGAATGAGCCCGGCCAACGCCGGCGCGGACGCCGCCCGAAGGACCTTCTTGCGCAAGGGAAAGCGCGTTCTTGCGCTCAGCGAGGAGCCTGGCGGCGGCCCTCCGCAGTGCCTGCCAGCCTCCCTCGGATCCGACTCCGACAAGGACTTTCGACAACTTTCGAGAGTCGTCGGACGGTCGCGGGCCGGTCACGCCGGAGCCGGGAATTGAAGAAGTTCCTGCCCGGGGGGATGGGGCAGGAACCTCGGGAATGAGTATGGCATGAATCGGTTCACATGTCACACGAAACGACAGGAAACTCGAGGCCGGCCCGAAACCGGCCCGGAGTCTCCAGCGCGGGTCGAGACTCGCTCACTGGCCGGCGGCCGCGACCTCCGCCTTGAGCTCGTCCAGGTCGAGTGCCTTGACCTGCTCGATGACGCTCTCGAGCTGCTTCTTGTTCAGCACGCCGGCCTCCCGGAAGACCAGGTAGCCGCCCCGGAACGCCATGATCGTCGGGATGGACTGGATCTCGAGGGCACCTGCGAGCTCGCGCTGGTCATCGGTGTCCACCTTGCCGAACACGACGTCGGAGTGGGACTCCGAGGCGGCGTCGAAGATCGGGGCGAACATCCGGCACGGGCCGCACCAGGCGGCCCAGAAGTCGACGAGCACGACATCGTTGTCCTCGACCGTGGGACCGAAGGTCTCGCGATTCAGGGCGACGGTTGGCATGGGGTTCCTCTCCTTGGTTACAACCCCGACAACGCCCGACCGGCCCCGTGGTATTCCGCCGCCCGGGTCGTCCCGGCCGCCCGGGTCAGCCGACCGCGACGAAGATGTGCTCGGCGAAGGTCGCCGGAAGGACACAGCGGGTGTCCGCCTCGAGGACGAGGTCGTGCCCGGTCACCCGTGCCTGGATCGGCGTCTCCGGGCGCACCCCGGCCCCCGCGATCAGCTTGAGCGAATCCAGGTCGGCCTGGATCGCCTCGCTGATCCGCCGGATGACGACGGTGTGCTGCTCGCCGTCGGCCAGCCGGAGGCTGAGCGGCTCGGCGTGGTCGAGGAAGCCCTCCTCCGCCGGCGGGGCGCCCAGCTCCTCCAGGGCCGGGATCGGGTTGCCGTAGGGCGAGATCGTGGGCTGGCCGAGGATGTCGACCAGGCGTCGCTCGACGTCGGTCGAGATCACGTGCTCCCAGCGACAGGCCTCGTCATGGACGAGGTCCCACTCCAGCCCGATGACGTCGATCAGCAGCCGCTCGGCGAGCCGGTGCCGCCGCATCACCCGGGTCGCCAGCTGCCGGCCGACCGGGGTCAGGACGAGGTGACGATCCTCGTGGAGGGTGACCAGGCCGTCCCGCTCCATCCGGGCTACCGTCTGGGACACGGTCGGACCACTCTGCTTCAGGCGCTCGGCGATCCGGGCTCGCAGCGGGGGCACGCCCTCCTCGCCGAGCTCGTAGATGGTCCGCAGGTACATCTCGGTAGTGTCGATGAGGTCGCTCATTCACCCTCCTCCTGGATGTGGGGCCAGACTATCGCCATGCCTTCCCCGTCCTCAGCCGAACCCAGAACAGTCCGGGTCGACCCGGCCCGCCTCGCGGGCTGGCTGGAACGGTTCGCCGGACGCCACGGCCCGGTCGAGGCCCACGCCACCGCAGACCGGGTGCGCTGCGTCGCCCCGGACGGCGCCGTGGCGGAGCTGCTGCTGCGGTGGGGACCGCTGCCCGGGACCGGCGATCCGCTGGCCGCGGCGGTCGCCTACGCCACCCGGGAGCGGACGGTCGGCGTGCTCCTGGTGCGCCGGAAGGCCCATGCGGCGGGGGTCTTCCTCGGCTCGGGCCTGGTGGAGGGACGCCACGACTCCCACTACGTGCAGGGACGGACGAAAGCCGGCGGCTGGTCCCAGCAGCGCTACGCCCGGCGGCGCTCCAACCAGGCCGGACGGGCGTTCGACGAGGCCGCAGAGGATGCGGCCCGGATCCTGGTCCCCCGCCTGGCGGAGCTCGAGGCGCTGGTGACCGGCGGCGACGGCGCCGCCGTCCGCGGCGTGCTGGCGTCGCCCGGGCTGGAGGGGTTGCGCGCCCTGGCCGAAGCCGGGCGGCACCCTGTGTACCCGGTGGCCGACCCCAACCGGTCGGTGCTGGTCGCCTTCCCGGCCCAGTTCCGGGCGGTGCCGATCGAGTTGAACGACCTGGCCTGACCGGGCCCGGCCAGGCGCCTGCTAACGCCGGACGAACACCACGGCACCCGCCAGCAGGGCGAGGACGCCTGCCCCGACCAGCACCAGGATCGAGCGGGTCTCGTCCAGCGGCACGTCAGGGGCGTCGTCGGTGCCGTCGTCCGGCTCCGCGGTCGCACTCGGGGAGGCTCCCGGCGTGACGGAGGCGGAGGCCGGCGGGGTCGGTGCGGTGGTTTCCGCCCTGGCCGGTCCGAGCGGGCCGATCCCCAGCGCAGCAGCCAAGGCGACCAGCGCCAGCAGCCGGCGCGCCCACAACCCCATGGTGGAGAGTCTATTGCCCGCGGCAACCGCCCGTGACCATTCCGGCTCCGGCGACACCGCGGCAGCGCGCTGCCGGGGACGATTCACCCGGCGGCGCCGGCGAGCGCGCCCCAGACCACGAGGGCGATCATCACCAGCAGGGCACCGGTGACGATCAGGCGACGGGTTCGCGGGTTCACTCCCCCAATCTATCCGGGCGCGCCCGGGCGCACGGTGTCGCTGCCGTGGCTACCGGGGCGCGGGTACCGTTGCGTCGTGGGTACCTTTTGGTGCTACTCAGTCGCCGTCGACCAGGTGCGCGACATCTTCGGGGCGCCGGAGCCGGAGGCCACCGGCCTGCGGGCGATCGCCGCGGAGCGCTTCGGTGCCCGTGCCCACGCCCAGCCCGGCCTGCTGGGCAAGCTCGGGCCGCTCTTCCGTCGCCCACCCGACGCCCCCGTGATCTCCCCCGACAGCCCCGGCAGGGAGGACTGCGACCGCATCCTGTCCGGGCAGCACGTCCCGCCCCACCGGCTGGCCGCCAGCTGGAGCCTGCTGCAGACCTGGATCGAGGCCAGGGCCTGGTCGAGCCACACCAGCACGGTCGACTCCCAGGAACTGGGGGTGATCGAGTTCGACCTCGCCCGGGCGGGGGTGCCGGCCCGCCACAGCGTCAACGGCCTGCTCGGCCGTGATCTCGGCATCGGGATGCTGCCGGCACCCGGAACCGCCGCCGGGTACTGCACCGGCGAGCACGCGATCGCCACGGCGCGGGCCTGGCGCGACAGCCTGCCGGAGCTCGCCCCGGACACCGCACGCTGGGTGGTCGACCTGCTCGACTGGCTCGAACACTTCGAGGAGTGGACGGCGGCCGCCGGCGCGCAGCACCGTCCCCCGCCGGACCTGGTCGGGGTACTCGCAGGGTAGATGCACGGCAGCGGCGCCGCCCGAGCCGGGCGGCGCCGCTGTCCCTGGCAGGTCGGTACTAGCCGAGCAGTCCGAACAGGGCCCCCTGGACGAAGTAGACCAGGAACGCCGCGGCGACCACCCACAGCAGCGGATGGACCTCCTTCGACTTGCCGAGCAGCGCCTTGATGAACACCCACAGGACGAAGCCGGCGCCGATACCGGTGGTGATCGAGTACGCGAACGGCATCAGGATGATCCCGAAGAAGGCCGGGATGCCCTCCTCCGGCTCGTCCCAGCGGATCTTGACGACCTGGGCCATCATCAGGAAGCCGACGAACGCGAGCGCGGGCGCGGCCGCCTCGGCCGGCACCATGTTCACCAGCGGGGCGAGGA
>JAVHXR010000005.1:5072-7822 GCA_031119515.1 Propionicimonas sp. | reverse complement strand
GGTCACGATCGAGGCGATGCCGGTCCGGGCGCCGTCGCCGACACCGGCTGCCGACTCGATGTAGGAGGTGTTCGAGGAGGTCGAGCTGAGGCCGCCCGCCATCGCCGCGATCGAGTCCACCAGCAGGATCTCCTGGGTGTGCGGCGGGTTGCCGTCCGCCTCCAGCAGGTCGCCCTCGGCACCGACGGCCACGATCGTGCCCATCGTGTCGAAGAAGTCCGCCAGCAGGAGCGAGAACACCAGCAGCAGCACGCCGAGGATCGCGCCGAGCCCGTTGGCGCTGGTGAAGGCGCCGAAGAAGAACGACACCGGGTCCTTGAACGGGACGGCCAGCAGGCTGAGGTCGGGCAGCGGCCAGGAGGTCGGCCAGGCCGGCACGTTGGACATCCAGCCGGTCGGGTTGGTGATCGAGCCGGTCGCGTCCTTGGCAGGACCCAGGTGCAGCACGGCCTCGACGATGAGGGCGAGCACGGTGCCGGTGAGGATCGCGATCAGCATCGCGCCCTTGACCCGCTTGACGTAGAGCCCGATCAGCAGCAGCAGGGAGATCACGAAGATCGCGATCGGCCAGCCGTTCAGGCTGCCGTTCACGCCGAGTTGGACGGGGGTACCGGCACCGGCACGGATGACGCCGCCGTCCACCAGGCCGATGAACGCGATGAACAGGCCGATGCCGACCGAGATGGCGGCGCGCAACGCCTTCGGGACGGCGTTGAAGACCGCCTTGCGGAAGCCGGTCAGCACCAGGATGGTGATCAGCAGGCCCTCCCAGAACACCAGGCCCATGGCCTCGGTCCAGGTCATCCGCTGGGCGATGGTGTAGGCGACGACGGCGTTGATGCCGAGGCCGGCGGCCAGCGCGATCGGGAACCGGCCGTACGCGCCCATGAAGATGCTCAGGATGCCGCCGATCAGGGCGGTCGCTGCGGCCACCGCGCCGATCGAGGCCGGGACGGCGCCGTCCGCGGCGATCGGCATGCCGTTGATCAGGTTGCCGTTGATGTCCGGCACGGTGCCGATGATGATCGGGTTGAGCACGATGATGTAGGCCATCGTGAAGAAGGTCACCAGGCCGCCACGGACCTCACGCGCGAGCGTGGAACCGCGCTTGGTCAGTTCGAACCAGGCGTCGTAGGGCGGTGGCGGGGACGACAGCGGAGGAGTTTCGGGGGGAGCCGAGGCGTTTGACATGGCGCAAATGGTAGGGCCCGCAACTCGTCGCCTAAGGTGGTGTCCGTGCAAAAGCCTGCCCACCACGCACCGCTGTTGGTGCAGGCTCCCGTTCGCGCGCTGGACCCTGACGGCGCCGCCATCATCACCGTCGGCACCGCTGCCTTCGCCGTGGCGGGGCTGGTCTGCTGGATCGAACTCGAAGCCCTAGTCGCAGCCGGTCAGGGCTGGTGGTTCTGGGTCTGCGTGGTCGGCTTCGCGATCGGCGTCATCGGCTCGGCGGTCAGCTGGACCCGCCACCAGCGCCGCAAGGCGCGGGTGAACGCCGAAACGGTCGAGGATACACCGGATCCAGAACCTGTCGAACCACCCTCTGCCGGCTGACCCGGCCGCCCGGCAGGGTCAGTCGAACAGGCCCTCGTCGACGCTGATGGTGTCCCAGACCGGCTGCGCGAGGTCCACCCCGCGACGCGGCTCCGGCACGTCGGAGTGGCCGCCGCAGCCGTGGTCGAGGGTGACCACCGAACCGTCGGAAGGCGAGAACTCGTTGGCACAGACCCCGAACACCTCGCCGAGCGTGCCCGCCAGGGCGACGAAGTATCCGCAGGTGCCGCACAGGCCGGGCGCCTGGTGCGTCATCGGGTTGTCCGGCCCGCCGTCGCCCTCGGCCCACCGGGTGGCCGCCAGGTCCCGGCCGGCCGGGGAGAGCACCCGTTCCCGGCCCAGTCCGAGTTCGGCCACCACGGCCCGCACCTGCGACCACTCGGCAGGATCGGCGTCCTTGGCCGCCTCGCCGCCGGTGTAGCCGGGTTCGAGCCTGAGGTCGTCGACCGGGGTCGGGAGCAGCACCCCGGCGGTGATGTCCCCGCCGGAGATCCGGTCCGCCCAGGGCACCCACGGCTGCGCCAGCAACGCGCCTTCGGCGGGGAGCATGGTCACCTCGTCGACGGTGACGACGCGGGCCCGCGAGGCCCGCGCGACCGTCACCGCCCACTGCCAGCCCGGGTAGGCCGGGTGGTCGCAGGCGAAGTAGTGGGTGGCGACCCGGGTGTCGTCGGCGACCACCCCGCGGTACTCCCCGACCTCGAAGACGCCCGCGCGGCGCACCGCCGCGGCCCTGGCCAGGTCAACGGCGTCCGCACATGCGCGATCGAGTTCCATCGTGGCTGCCAAGTCACAACTCCAGTTCGTCGGCGACACCGCGCAGCACGGAGGCGACCTTGGTCGCGACCTTGGCGTCGGGGTGGCGGCCGCGGCGGTAGCCATTGCCGACCCCGTCCAGCATCTTGATCAGGTCCTCGACGATCACGGCCATCTGTTCGGCCGACTTGCGGTTGGCCTTGGACAGCGACACCGGCGGGTCGATCAGCCGGACGGAGAGCGCCTGCTCGCCCTTCTTGCCCTCGATCACACCGAACTCGACCTTCTGCCCCCGCTTGAGGGTGGTAGTCCCTTCCGGCAACGCCGAAGCCCGGACGTAGACGTCGTCGCCGCCCTCGTCCTTGGACAGGAAGCCGAAACCCTTCTCGGCGTCGTAGTAGCGCACCTTGCCGATCGGCATGATTCTCACTCCTGGTGTG
>JAVHXR010000005.1:0-5062 GCA_031119515.1 Propionicimonas sp. | reverse complement strand
TCTCGCGGCGACGTACCCCGCGCCGTTCCTATCCAGCCTAGTACACCGGCCCCAGCGCGGGACCGACGGCGGGGACGCGCTTCCTCCCCCGCACTAGCATGGCCGCATGGCTACCTGGCGGGACGGGCCCGAGTACGCGCCGACCGTGCGCCCCGCGGCGTTCGTCGAGCCGCCGGCCGCGCCCCTGGAGGCGCCGGCCCGGCAGGTGCATGCCGGTGCCGAGGCGCCGTCCGGGCAGCCGGTGTTCAGCCCGCCGGAGCAGGACACCCCCGACCTGGCGAGCCTGATCCCGTCCACCGTTCCGGGAAGGGACCCGCAACTCGCGTTCGAGGTGGTCACCAGCGCGGTCACCAGTCCGACGGCGTGGGGAGCCGCGCACACCGCGCCGCCGGCCCCGCCGGCGCAGCCACCCCCACCCGGCCTGGCGGCCGTTCCGGCCTGGTCGCCGCAGCAGCCGCTCACCCCGGGCTCGGCGCCGGTGACCGGCTCGATCCCCGCACCGCCGGCGATGCAGCCCAGGCCCGAGCTCAACCCGCAGCAGTTCCCGGCCCCCGGCACCCCACAGTGGTTCGCGCCACCGGATGCCGGACAGCGCTACCAGCCCCCGCCGCCCTCGGTGAGCCTCGGGCAGGTGGTGCGGACCGTCACCCCGGCAGTCCTGATCACGCTCGCCATCGGGGCCCTGGTGAACGCGCTCGCGATCGTGATGCTCGCACTCTCCTTCGGGCTGTCCACCCGGATCGTCTACCGCACCGCCCACGTCCGCCGGCTGTACCTGGTCGCCTTCGGGCTGACAGGGCTGGTGGCCGGGATGTCGCTGCTGGCCGACGACTTCTACCTGGCGTCGGCCCTGAACGCCGCGTCCGCCGCGGCCCAGGCGCTGTGCTGGCTGATGCCGTTCGCGCTCGGCCTCGTCGTCGCACTCGCCCTCGGCAAGGGCGAACGGCCGGATCCCAGGCCATGACCGACCCTTCCCAGCAGCCGGGACGCCCGCCGGCCGGCTGGTCGCCGCCGTCGCTCTCCGGCGTCCCCGGATGGCCGCCGCAGCAGGCCTGGCCGCAGCAGCAGCCGGACCCACAGCACCTGGTGCTGCCGCCGGGCCCGCCGGTGCCGCCCGGCGGCGGACCCCGGCCGTGGACGATGGTCGCCGTGGCAGTGGGCGCCGTCGTGGTGGTGGCGGTGATCGTGACCGCCTGGGTGCTGACCGGCGCGTTCGGCACCAACCCCGCCGTGTCCCCCAGCCCGGTGCCGACAGCGCCGGTGGAGGTCGAGGGCGGCGACCTGGGCAAGGTGGTGCCGCTGACCGGGCCGAGCGGCGCGGGAACCGTGACCGTGACTGCGGCCCGCTGGACGCCGGAGGGGGAACTCGCCCCCGCCGACGGTACGAGCTACCTGGTACTCGACGTGGAACTGGCCGGCACCAGCGGCGAACTGGCGGTCGGAGGCGTGTTCACGGTTGCGATCGGGACGGACGGCGAGCGCCGCGGCATCGCCTACGGTCCCGAACTCGACCCGCTCCTTGCCAGCACCGTGCTCCGTCCGGGCGACACCGCCTCCGGCCAGCTCGGGTTCCAGCTCGCCCCGGGCGAGGTGACGGTCGAGTTCCAGGATCCGTCCGGCGCAGTCCTCGGCACCGTCGGCCTCCCGGGCCCGTGAGCCAGCCGTTCCGGGAGCGTCGGTACCGACCGGTCGCACCGCAGTCTCGTCCCCACCGCCGCCGTAGCGCCGCCCGGGTGGTGGTCACCGACGGCACCGACGTGCTGCTGATGGTGGACACCGACCCCGGCATCCCGGACAGCCGGTGGTGGGTGACCCCCGGCGGCGGGATCGACGCCGGCGAGACCCCCCGGCAGGCCGCGGTCCGGGAGCTCGCCGAGGAGACCGGGCTTGTGGTCTCAGAAGACCAGCTGATCGGGCCGGTCGCCGTCCGGGACGTCGTGCACGGCTACTCCGACCAGGTCCTGCACCAGGACGAGTCCTTCTTCGTGCTCTTCACCGACCGGTTCGAGGTCGACACCGCCGGTCACACCGAGGGCGAGCAGCTCACCATCAAGGGCAGCGACTGGCTGCCGGTGGCCGGCCTGGCGGGCCTGCCCGACCCGGTGTGGCCGGACGGGGTGGCCACCCTCATCGGGCTCGCCCGGTCGTCTGCCCGGTGGCCGGTCGACCTCGGGAAGGTGGAGGAGTCGACCGTCCCTGTGGACGGCGAACGTCCCAGCCGCGACGGCTGAGACCACCGGAGTCTCGGCAGGAACGGCGTCGGTCGTTCCTGTCATAGGGTGGGTCGGTGCCCCACGCCAAGCCAGCCCCACAGCCGCCTCCGACCCGCAAGCTCGAGCGGTTCCTGTGGCTGTCGCTGGGCGCGGCGGTGGTCATCCTCGGGATCAAGATCTGGGCAGCCGCGCTGACCGGATCGATCGGCATGTGGTCCGACGCGATCGAGTCGACGGTGAACGTGGCCGCCGCGGGGGTGGCCCTGTGGGCGCTGCGGCTGTCGGCGAAGCCGGCCGACCACAACCACGACTTCGGCCACGGCAAGGCGGAGTACTTCTCGGCGGCGGTCGAGGGATCGATGATCCTGGTCGCGGCGGCGATGATCATGATCGGGGCCGTGATCCGGCTGCTCCAGCCGGTTCCGCTGGAGGAGCTCGGGATGGGCCTGGCGTTGCTCGCGCTCGCGACCGCGCTGAACCTTGCCGTCGGGCTGCTGTTGATCCGCACCGGCCGAAAGCACCGCTCGATCACCCTGGAGGCCGACGGTCAGCACCTGCTGACCGACGTCTGGACGTCGCTCGGAGTGCTAGTCGCGATCGGCCTGGTGGCGATCACCGGGCTGACCTGGCTCGACCCGGTGATCGCGCTCGTGGTCGGCGCCAACATCCTGTTCACCGGCTACCGGCTGGTGCGCCGATCGGTGGTCGGCCTGCTGGACGGCACCCTGCCACCCGAAGAGGTGGAGACGGTGGGCGAGGTCCTGGCCAGGGTTGCCAGGGACCCGCGGGTGCACATCGCGCAGCTCCGCACCCGGGAGTCCGGCCGGCAACGATTCGTGTACGCGACCGTCACGGTGCCGGGAGAGTGGACGGTCACCCGCAGCCACGACCTGGCCGATGCCGTCGAGGACGCCGTCGGCGCCGCGCTGCCGGGCACCACCACTTTCGTGCACATCGAGCCCAACGACGAGCGCTGACCCCCGGGTCAGCCGTTGCGGCGGTGCCGCACCTCCGAGTCGACCAGCTGGCGCCAGGAGCGCACCAGCGCCTCGTCGACGTAGGCCCGGAACGAGCCGCCGGGTCGGGCCGCCGAGCCGATGTGGAACGCCCGGATCCCGGCCCGCGCCAGCCATGGCACGTCCTCGGCGCGCAGCCCGCCGCCGGCCATGATCACGGTGGCCGCCCAGGGGTCGGTCCTGGCCCGTCCGAGCAGTTCGTCCAGCCCCTGCTCGACCCCGCGCGCGGACCCGGCCGTCAGCACCTGGTCCAGCCGGGGCAGGTCGCGCAGCACCTGCCACGCCCGATCGGTGTCGAGCACCGAGTCGAGGGCCCGGTGGAAGGTCCACGGCCAGGTGCCGTCGTCGGTCAGCGCGCCGACCACTTCGCGATCCACCTCGCCGAGACCGTTCAGGTAGCCGAGCACCATCCCGTCCGCCCCGGCGTCGGCGTAGCTCGCGATCAGGCCCTGCAGCCGGACGGCCTCGCCGCCGTCGGTGGAGAACCCCTCCCGTAGCCGCACCATCACCCTGAGCTGGATCGAGGTCGCGGCGCGCACCTGCTCGACCAGGCCCGGGGACGGCGACAGCCCGCCTTCGTCCATCGTGCCGACCAGTTCGATCCGGTCGGCGCCGCCCGCTTCCGCGCGCTCGGCGTCCGCCGGGCCAAGGGCGATCACCTCGAGCAGACCGCTCATGGCTCCATGATGGCAGCCGTCCCCCGCGCTTCCCCTCGACACGCGAGAACACCGCCCGCCTCCCCGCTCGGCCGGCCCCCTGCTCACCGACAGCCAGCCTTGCCCACCGACAGCCACGACCCGGGCACGAGCCCTCACCGACAGCCACAGCCCGAGCACAAGCCCTCACCGACAGCCACAGCCCGAGCACAAGCCCTCACCGACAGCCACGACCCGAGCACAAGCCCTCACCGACAGCGGGGAAACGCAGACGAGGGCGGCCCCTCGCGGGACCGCCCTCGTCAGGCGTGGGTGGAGTTCTCGACCCAGCCGGCCGGCGTGAGCCGGCCGGGGTCGGGGTCAGAAGTCCATGCCCCCCATGCCGCCGTCGCCGGCCGGCATGGCCGGGGTCTTCTCCGGCTTGTCGGCGATGACCGCCTCGGTGGTGAGGAAGAGCGCGGCGATGGACGACGCGTTCTGCAGCGCGGAACGGGTCACCTTGGCGGGATCGATGATCCCGGCCTCGACCATGTTCACGTACTCGCCGGTGGCCGCGTTGAGGCCCTCGCCCGGAGCCAGGTGCGAGACCTTCTCCGCGACGACGCCACCCTCGAGGCCGGCGTTCATGGCGATCTGCTTCAGCGGGGCGGAGCAGGCGCTGAACACGATCTGCGCGCCGGTCGCCTCGTCACCGGTCAGGTCACCGACGGACGCCTTCGCGGCCGCCTGCAGCAGCGCGACGCCACCGCCGGAGACGATGCCCTCCTCGACCGCGGCCTTGGCGTTGCGGACGGCGTCCTCGACGCGGTGCTTGCGCTCCTTCAGCTCGACCTCGGTGGCGGCACCGACCTTGATCACTGCGACACCGCCGGCCAGCTTGGCCAGCCGCTCCTGCAGCTTCTCGCGGTCGTAGTCGGAGTCCGAGTTCTCGATCTCGCGACGGATCTGGGCGATCCGGCCCGCGATCTGGTCGGCATCGCCGGCGCCGTCGATGATCGTGGTCTCGTCCTTGGTGACGATGACCTGACGGGCCTTGCCGAGCAGCTCGACGGTGACGGCGTCCAGCTTCAGGCCGACCTCCTCGGAGATGACCTGGCCGCCGGTCAGGATGCCGATGTCGGTGAGCATGGCCTTGCGGCGGTCGCCGAAGCCCGGGGCCTTGACGGCGACGGACTTG
>JAVHXR010000183.1 GCA_031119515.1 Propionicimonas sp. | reverse complement strand
GTCGTGCTGTGGCTCTACGCCGCGATCTCGGTGGTCCCGCTGCTCACCATGGTCGGCAACTCGTTCCGCACCTACCTGGACATCGCGACCGACCCCTGGCCGATCCCGGTGAACCCGACCGTCGAGAACTACGTCAACGCGTGGACGCAGGCCTCGTTCGCCACCTACTTCATGAACTCGGTGTTCGTCACCGTCTGCGCGCTGGCGCTGTCCACCCTGGTGGCGGTGCCGGCGGCCTACGCCATCGCGCGCTGGAAGTTCCCCGGCCGAGGCTTCGTGGAGGGGCTGTTCATGACCGGGCTGCTGATCCCGTTCATGCTCGCCATCCTGCCGATGTTCTACCTGATGGACTGGCTGCGGCTGATCGACTCCCCGCTCAGCCTGATCCTGATCTACGGGGCGAACGGCATCCCGTTCACGACGTTCATCCTCGTCTCGTTCTTCCGGCAGCTGCCGTCGGAGCTCAACGAGGCCGCGCTGATCGACGGGGCGAGCCACATCACGGTGTTCTGGCGGGTGATGCTGCCGCTGGTCCGGCCGGCGATAGCCACCGTGCTGATCTTCCGGTTCGTCCCGATCTGGAACGACTTCCTGATGCCGCTGGTGATGCTGCGGTCGCGCGACAAGTACACCCTCGGGGTCGGGCTCACCACCTTCTTCGGGGAGTACGCCACCGACTGGGCGTCGCTGTTCGCCGGCCTGGTGATCGCGACCATCCCGTTGCTCGTCCTGTTCATCCTCGCCACCCGACAGATCATCGACGGCCTCACCGCCGGGATCGGAAAGTGACCACTCCTCCCATGAAGACCCTTGACAGGTTCGACAAACCCCTCGCCATCACGATGTGGGACTCGTCGTGGATCCGCCGCCGGTACCGCGGCGGTGGCTTCGAGGACTTCGACGTCGCCCTGGCCGGGCTGGTCGAGCGCGGCTACGACGCCGTCCGGATCGACGCCTTCCCGCACCTGATCGCGCGTGGTCCGGACGGGGCGCTGGTCGAGCGGTTCAAGGACGTCCCGAACCAGTTCCCGCAGTTCTACGGTTTCGGGATGTGGGGCAACCCGTGGACGATGTACATCGAGCCGCGGGCCGCCCTGGTCGAGTTCCTCACCAAGTGCCGCGAGCACGGCGTGAAGGTCGGCCTGTCGACCTGGTTCAAGCCCACCGACGACCGCCGCAACGAGCAGGTCGAGGGGCTGGACGAGTTCGTCAGGGTCTGGAACGAGACGCTGGAGTTCATCGACTCGCAGGGACTGATGGACACCGTCGCCTACCTCGACGTGCTGAACGAGTACCCGGGTGGCCACGTGTTCACCTGGCTGCACCGGACGGTCGCGACGATGGCCTGGCCGCCCGGGCCGGACGGTGGGCTGAACACCCGCCAGCGCGACTTCCTGTGGGGCTTCCTGAGTGCCGCGATCGAGCGGCTGCGGGCGCGCTGGCCGGAGCTGACGATCTCGGCCAGCTTCACCTTCGACGGCTTCTCGCGGTACTGGGAGGGCCTCGACCTGGGGGTGCTGGACTTCCTCGACGTCCACATCTGGCTGAACTACCTGCCCGGGTTCGACGCCGTCAGCGACTACGCGCGGACGATCGAGCGCCACGGCAACCCGAACGAGCTGTTCCGGGTCGAGCGTGGCGGCAACGCCTACCTCGAGTCGTCCCGGCTGATCCCGCAGGACTACCACTACGACCTGACCTGGCAGGCGGTGCTCACCGCCTGGCGGGAGCGCCGGCAGGAGTGGGCGGGCGAGTTCGAGGCCGCCATCGACCGGGTGGTCGCCGCCGCCCGGCCGCACCACCTCCACGTCGGCCAGACCGAGGGCTGGGGAATGGTCAACTGGCTGGACCACCCGCTCCTGGGCTGGGAGGTGCACCGCGAGACCGCCGAGCTCGCCACCGCGATCGCCGCCCGGCGGGGCTACTCCTTCTCGTGCAGCTCGAACTTCTGCCACCCGCACTTCCTCGGGTTCTGGGACGAGCCGGCCTGGCATCGCGGGATCGCCGACACCATCCGGTCGGCCACCCCGCGGCTGGACCTGGACGCGGAGCGTCCGCGATGAGGCTCCGCTCGCTCACCACCCACATCGTCGACGCCTACCGGACGAACTGGGTGCTGGTCCGGCTCGAGAGCGAGGACGGGCTCCACGGCTGGGGGGAGGCCACCCTCGAGTACCGCGAGCATGTCGTGGAGCAGGCCGTCCACGCCCTCGATGCCGGGCTGCGCGACCGTCCGCTCGAGGACATCCAGCGATGGTGGCAGGAGGCCTACCGGGACGCCTACTGGCGCGGTGGCGCCGTGCTGACCAGCGCATTGTCCGCGGTCGAGATGGCGTTGTGGGTCCTGAAGGGCAAGTCGCTCGGCGTCCCGGTCCACCAACTCCTCGGCGGCCGGGTGCGGGACGAGGTGCCGTGCTATGCGAACGCCTGGTTCGCGGGCGCGAAGTCCCCGCAGGAGTTCGCCGAGCACGCCGTGAAGGCCGCCGATTGGGGCTACCGGGCGCTGAAGTGGGACCCGTTCGGGACTGCGTTCCGGGATCTCCCCGGCGCCGGGCTGCGGGACGCGATGGCGGTCGTGGAGGCCGTCGTCGGCGCGCTGGCGGGGCGTGCCGACGTGATCATCGAGGCGCACGGCCGGTTCGAGCTGCCGGCCGCCCAGCGGATCGCGAAGGCGCTGGAGGACTACGACATCCTGTGGCTCGAGGAGCCGCTGATCCCTGGCGACCTCGGCAACTACGCCCGGCTGCGGGACCGGGTGGCGACGCCGCTGTCGGCGGGGGAGCGGCTGTACACCCGCTGGGACTTCCGGGAGCTGTTCGCCAGCCGCAGCGTGGACGTCGTCCAGCCGGACGTCTCCCACGCCGGCGGGATCTGGGAGACCAGGACCATCGCGGCGATGGCCGAGGCCGCGCAACTCGCCTTCGCGCCCCACAACCCCTCCGGTCCGGTTGCCAACGCAGCCACCGTCCAGCTGGCAGCCTGCGCGCCCAACTTCACCTACCTGGAGACGATGGCGACCGACGTGCCGTGGCGCTCCGCCGTGGCGCAGGAGGCGTCCACGATCAGCCGGGGCGTCGCCCGGATCGCCGATGCCCCGGGGCTCGGCGTCGAGATCGACGTGGCCGCCCTGGCGGCCCACCCCTACCGGCGTCACGACCTGCGCCACTACACCGGCGCGCTGACCGACATCCAGCCCATCGACGCGGCGGCGCGGCACGAAGGAGCCCAAGCATGAAGGCGGAACTGGCAGGCAAGTCTGCCCTCGTCACCGGATCCACCCACAACCTCGGCCGGGTGATCGCCCTCGAGTTCGCCCGCCGGGGCGCGCGGGTGGTGGTCCACGGCAAGACCGGTGCCCGGCAGGTCGCGGACACGATCGCCGCCGAGGTGCCCGGCTCCCGGCCGCTGGCGGTGAGCTTCGACCTGGCCGACCGCGCCGCGATCCACGCCGGGTTCGCCGACCTCGCCGCGGACGGGGTCGACCTCGACGTGCTGGTGAACAACGCCGCCCACCTCGGCCTGGAGGAGACTCCGGGGCTGGACTCCTCGCCGGAGCTCTTCCGCGACGTGCTCGAGGTCAACGTGTTCGGCACTCACCTGTGCTCGGTGCTCGCCGCTCGCGCGATGGCGGCCAGGGGCGGCGGGGCGATCGTCAACATCTCGTCGCTCGCCGGCCAGCGTGCGATCCACGGCCGGCTGAGCTACAACACGAGCAAGGCCGCCATCGACGGGATGACAAGGGCGATGGCGATCGACTTCGCCCGGCACGGCATCCGGGTCAACGCGATCGCGCCCGGCTACGTCTGGAGCGACCGCTGGGAGCGGATCGACGACGCCGAGGCGGCCCGCCGGCGGGCCAGGATCCCGGTTGCTGAACCCACCTCGCAGGGGGAGATCGCGGCGCTCGCCGCCTTCCTGGCCTCCGACCGGGCGCGCACCCTCACCGGGTCGGTGATCCCGATCGACGGCGGCCTGGCTGCCCAGCAGTCGCCGTGGGAGCCGGCAGACGACTGATGGTGCGGTTCCTCGCGGGCGGCTACGGCCCCGGCCTGCGCGGGCTGGCCGCCGGCATCGGCCTGGCCGTGGGGCGTGCCGACGGCGGACTGGAGTGGACGGGGCTGGCCGCCGGGATTCCCTCGCCGAGCTGGCTGGCCGGCCGGGGCGGCGTCGTCCACGCCGCGCTGGAGGAGACCGGCGAGATTGCGTCGTTCCGGCTTGAGCGGGACGGCCTGGCGCTGCTTTCGCGGCACCTGACCGCCGGCGGCGCGCCCTGCCACGTGGCCGTCGCCGGCGGTTCGCTCGTCGTCGCCTGCTACGGCAGCGGCGCGGTGGGGGTCCATCCGCTGGCGGCGGACGGCTCGGCCGGCGGCCTGGCCCAGGTGCTGCCGGGCCGGGGGAGCGGCCCGCTGCCGGCCCAGGCCGGGCCGCACGCCCACCATGTCCTGCCGTTGCCCGACGGCAGGGTGCTGACCACGGACCTCGGCGCCGACCAGGTCCACCTGCACCGCCGCGACGACCGCGGGCTGGCACGGATCGGCTCGATCTCCCTGCCCGCCGGGACCGGGCCCCGCGACCTGCTGGCGCTGCCCGGCGGCGAGATCGCCGTCCTGGCGGAGTGGGGGGCCACGGTCCACCTGCTCGTCCCCGAGGCGGGCACCTTCGTGGTCGGCTCGGCCACCGTCCTGCCGGACGCGGTGGGGGCCCAGCCCGCCGGCCTGGTGTGCTCGGCCGACGGCCGGCAGCTGTACGCGGGCGTCCGCGGGCCGAACCTCGTGGTCCACCTGCGACACCGACGCGGTCGCCTGCGGGTGGTCGGCCAGGTGCCCTCAGGTGGCGACTGGCCGCGCAGCCTGCTGGTCGCAGGCGGCCTCCTGCACGTCACCAACCAGCGCTCGGGGACGGTCGCCAGCTTCCGGCTGGCCGCCGACGGCGTCCCCCACCCGGCCGGCGAGCCGGCGCCGTTCCCGACCCCGACCTGCCTGCTCCCGGTCCCGGTCCGGTAGCCCCCGCGGTCCGACGGCGGCCAGCCGGGGATCATCACGAACCTGTAACACAATTCCCTTCCACTCACGGCGCCGGCAGCCCTACACTCCACACATGTTCGGTCAAGTTCGGCCATCTTCAGGCAGAATCTGTCATGTTGGCGACTGAGCGTCATGCCCGGATCCTGCAGACCCTCGCCCTCCGCCGGATCGCGAGCACGGAGGACCTCGCCGCCGAACTCGGGGTCTCGATCGAGACGGTGCGGCGCGACATCCGGGTCCTGGACGAGCGCCGCGCGCTGCGCAAGGTGCGGGGCGGCGCCGCGATCACGACCGCCGTCAGCGGCGAACCTGTGGTGGCCGAACGGCAGGAGCTGAACCTCGCCGCGAAGCAGGTGATCGGCCGGCTCGCGGCCGACCTGCTGGAGGACGGCCAGACCGTCATCCTCGACCTCGGGACCACCGCCATGGAGGTGGCGCGGGCGATCGCGCCCGGCTTCCGCGGGGTGGTCGCCACCAACTCCCTCCTCGTCGCAGGCGAACTGGCCGGCCGTCCCGACATCGAGGTGCTGGTCTGCGGCGGACGGGTCCGCGGCGGGGACCTGGCGGTCTCGAACGCCTTCTCGGTCGCCTTCTTCGCCCAGCTCAACGCCGACGTCGCGTTCCTGAGCTCGGGCGGGGTGGACGCCGGCCGCGGGGTCACCGACTTCTACCTCGACGAGGTGGCGACCCGCCACCAGATGCTGCGCAGTTCCCGGCACGCCTACGTCCTGGCCGACTCCTCCAAGTTCGGGGTGGTCGCGCCGTACTCGGTGGCGCCGCTGGACTCCCGCCTCGGCCTGATCGCCGAACGGAGCCCGGACGCCGACCTCGACCGCGCGATCCGGCGGAAGGGGGGTGTCATCGTCTGCCCCTGAGTCCCCGGCCCACCCGGACCGGTCACCCCCGAACAGCACTGTCGGGTGGCGCCTAGGAACGCCACCCGACCGAAGTCCCCCCTGCAACCCGTAGCTAGAGGCACCAAAGG
>JAVHXR010000182.1 GCA_031119515.1 Propionicimonas sp. | reverse complement strand
GGCTCGCCTCGCGCAGCCCGAGGTAGTCGGCCAGCCGCGGGTCGTCGGGATCGTCCAGGGGGATCAGCACGGCTGTGATCCTAACCGGGCGGCGGAGGCCGCCGGCCCCGAGGGCTGGCTGGGCAGGCCCGACGGTTCCGCGCCCCACACCGGCGAGCGCCGGGCCGCTGGGGCCGGTCTCTCGACCCGAGCACCCAGTGACAAAGGCTGGCCCTCGACAACGAAGGCTGACCCTCGACAACGAAGGCTGGCACTCGACGACAGGCGCCGGCCACCGTCTCGTCGACCGTGGATCCACCGTGGTGGCCGGCGGGCCCGGCTCGGAGCAATAGGATGGCCGGCGATGTCCTGGCTCTCCCGATCCCCGATCGACCCGTTCCTGCTCGCCATCATCGCGGCGGCCCTGGCGGGCACCTTCCTGCCCGTCACCGGCGGCGGCGTCGACGTGCTCGACTGGATCACGACCTTCGCGATCGCGCTGCTGTTCTTCCTCTACGGAGCCCGACTGAGCCCGCAGGAGACCCTGGCAGGGCTCAAGCACTGGCGGCTCCACCTGACCATCCTGAGCTTCACCTACGTCGCATTCCCGCTGCTCGGACTGGCGGTCGCCGCCGTCGCCTCGAACTGGCTGAGCCCGGCGCTGGTGACCGGCCTGGTGTACCTGACCCTGGTGCCGTCCACCGTCCAGTCCTCGATCGCGTTCACCTCGATCGCCCGCGGCAACGTGGCCGGAGCTGTGGTGAGCGCGTCGGCGTCCAACATCCTCGGGGTGTTCCTCACTCCTGCGCTGTGCTGGCTGCTGCTCTCGGGCAGTATCCAGTTCACCCCGCAGGCGATCCTCGACATCCTGCTGCAGCTGCTGCTGCCGTTCGTCCTGGGCCAGCTCTCGCGTCGCTGGACGGCAACCTGGGTCAAGGCGCACCCGCAGCTGAAGCTGGTCGACCGCGGGTCGATCGTGCTGGTCGTCTACTCGGCGTTCGCCGCCGGCCGGCGCGAGAACATGTGGCAGCAGACGTCCCTGGCCGAGATCGGGATCGTGGTCGGGATCTGCCTGGTGGTCCTGGCCGTGATGCTCGTGCTGAGCTGGTGGACCGCCCGCCGGCTGCGGTTCAGCGTCGAGGACGCGATCGCGATCCAGTTCTGCGGCACCAAGAAGTCGCTCGCCAGCGGCCTCCCGATGGCCAGCGTCCTGTTCGCCGGCTCCCCGATCGGCCTGCTCATGCTGCCGTTGATGATCTTCCACCAGGCCCAGCTGATGGCCTGCGCCAGCCTCGCCGAGCGCTACGCCCGCCGGCCCGACGCCACCCCGGTCGGCGCGGAGGCCTGAGCCACCAGCCGGGCCGGGACCTGACGGTCTCGACGGGGAGGGGGAGCGTCGACCCCGCGGTCAGGCTGGCTCCGGGTCGCCTTCCACCGCCCGCTGCGGCTCCGCCTCGTCCTGCGGTTCCTGGGCGGCGCCGAGCGCCGGCTGCTTGTCGGTGCCGACAGCGGCGGCGCGGCGACCCTCGATCGCGGCGGCCTCGGCGATCGCCTGCTGCACCGAACGCTGAGACTCGGCCTCCTCTGCGCGCTTCTGCGCCTCGATCTCGGCGATCACGTCCACCTTCTGCGGCGCCTCGAACTCGGCGGCCAGCGCTTCCGGCTCAGCCACCGGACCGGCTCCGCCCTGGCCGCCACCGAGCATCGTCCCCAGCCCCTTGAGCGCGTCGTTCAGCTCGCTGGGGATGATCCACATCTTGTTGGCGTCGCCGGTAGCGAGCTTCGGCAGCATCTGCAGGTACTGGTAGGCCAGCAGCCCCTGCGTCGGCCGGGAGGCGTGGATCGCGGAGAACGTGGTGTGGATGGCCTGGGCGTCGCCCTCGGCCCGCAGCATCGCTGCCTGTCGGTCGGCCTGCGCCCGCAGCACCGTCGACTCCCGGTCGCCCTGGGCGCGCAGGATCGCCGACTCCTTCTCGCCGCTGGCGGACAGGATCTGCGACTGCCGCTGGCCCTCGGCGATCAGGATCGCGGCACGCTTGTCGCGCTCGGCCCTGGCGCCCTTCTCCATGGCGTCCCGGATCGTGGCCGGCGGTTCGATCGAGCGCAGCTCGACCCGGTTGACCTTGATGCCCCACTTGCCGGTCGCCTCGTCCAGCACCGCCCGGAGCTTCTGGTTGATCTCCTCGCGGCTGGTCAGGGTCTGCTCCAGATCCAGGCCGCCGATGATGTTGCGCAGCGTCGTCATGGTCAGCTGCTCGATGGCCTGGATGTAGTTCTGCGCCTCGTAGGCGGCCCGTACCGGGTCGACCACCTGGTAGTAGATCACCGAGTCGATGTTCACCATCAGGTTGTCCTCGGTGATCACGCCCTGCGGCGGGAACGGGACGACCGCCTCACGCAGGTCGATCATGTAGCGCACCCGGTCGATCCACGGCACCAGCAGGTGCGGGCCGGAATCGAGGGTGCGGCGGAACTTGCCCAGCCGCTCGACCACCGCGACCTGCTGCTGGCGGATCACCTTGACGCTCTTGACAAGGACCGCCACGACGAGCGCCGCGACCAGGATCGAGATGATCAACATCAGGTACTGGTATTCCATGGGTTCTCCTCCAGCCTTTTACCCACCATAGCGGCGAGCGGCGCGCCGGCGGGGTCGATCAGGGCAGGGCCTGGTGGCGGGGGTAGACCACCACCGTGGCGCCGTCGACCTGGTAGACCTCGACCTGCTCCCCTGGCGCGATCACCACGCCGTCCATGCTTCGGGCGGTCCAGATCTCCCCCGCCAGCTTCACCTCGCCGCCGGTGGCCGTGACCTGCGCGATCACGACCCCGCTGCTCCCCACCAGCTTGTCGATGGACGAGCGGTAGCCAGGCATCCGGCGCACCCGCTCGAGCAGGGTCGGCCGCAGCAGCGCCAGCATCAGGATCGAGACCACGACGGCGACCACGATCTGCAGCCAGATCAGCCCCGGCACGATCAGCGCGGTGACGCCGCCGGCGATCGCCCCGGCGGCGAGCATCAGCAGCGTGAAGTCCAGCGTGGTGAGTTCGGTGACCGCCAGGCCGGCGCCGAGCGCGAGCCACACCGCCCACACGTTGTTCGACAACCACTCCAACATCGGGGCTCCTGCGGCTCGGCGGTACCTCCATGATGCCAGCAGCGACCGACCGCCGACGGCGTGCGGCGCTGGATCGCCGGTCGCGGGGGCGGGTCAGGCGAGCCGGGCGGGCGGCCGCTGGCCGTGGCGCTGCGCGGCCCGGGCCGTCCAGCGACCGTCGCTGTGGGCCACCGACAGCAGCAGGTCGAAGGTCGCGCTCAGCAGCGGACCGGTCAGCGTGGTCTCGATCGGGCCGGCAGCGACCACCCGCCCCTGCTTGAGCAGCAGGGCGTGGGTGATGCCGCGCGGGATCTCCTCGACGTGGTGGGTGACGAGCACGGTGGCCGGCGCGAGTTCGTCCTCGCACAGTTCGCCGAGGGTCGCGACCAGGGCCTCGCGCCCGGAGAGGTCCAGCCCGGCCGCGGGTTCGTCCAGCAGCAGCAGTTCGGGATCGGTCATCAGCGCCCGCGCGATCTGGACGCGCTTGCGCTCGCCCTCGCTCAGCGTCCCGAACGTCCGGTCGGCGAGGTGGTCGACCTGGAGTTGGCCCATCAGCGCGCGGGCCCGGAGGTGGTCGGCCTCCTCGTAGGACTCGGTCCAGCGTCCCATCACCGCGTAGGCCGCCGAGACCACGACGTCGCTGACCCGCTCGGACTTCGGGATCCGGTCTGCCAGGGCTGCGGAGGTGACGCCGATCCGGGGGCGGAGCTCGAAGACGTCCACCGCGCCGAGGGTCTCGTCCAGGATGGTGGCGCTGCCGCGGGTCGGGTGGGACTGGGCGGCGACGATCTGCAGCAGGGTGGTCTTGCCGGCGCCGTTGGGGCCGATCACTACCCAGCGCTCGTCCTCCTCGACCGTCCAGGTGATGCCGTCGAGCAGCGTCGCGCCTGAGCGCACGATCGACACCTCGGAGAGTTCCACCACCGCCATGGGTCAAACCTACCGGTCCGGCGGGTGCCCCCGCGCGGCAGGCCCGCGGCGTGGCGGGCTGACGACGGCCCCCGTCCGTCCAGATTCTGCCTCCCAGCGGCGCTGGCCGGAGGATATCTCGCAGAGGCGCCCTGACAGGCAGGAGGTGGACGCGCGCGGCTCAGGCTCCGGTGGAGTGCAGCCCCCCGTCGACGTGGATCATCTCGCCGGTGGTGGCGGGGAACCAGTCACTGAGCAGCGCCACGACGGCCTTGGCGGTCGGCGTCAGGTCGCGGGGGTCCCAGCCGAGCGGGGCACGCTCCGCCCAGATGTCGTTGAACGACTCCGCCCCCGGGATCGCCTTCTTGGCGATGGTCTCCAGCGGCCCGGCGGCGACGAGGTTGCTCCGGACGCCCTCGGGCCCCAGGTAGCGGGCGAGATAGCGCGAGGCGCTCTCCAGTGCCGCCTTCGAGACGCCCATCCAGTCGTACGCCGGCCAGGACGTGCGGGCGTCGAAGGTGAGCCCGACCACCGAGGCGGTGTCGCCGAACAGCGGCTTGCACGCCATCGTCAGGCTGACCAGCGAGTAGGCCGACACCTGTAGCGACGTCCCGACGTCGGAGAACGGCGTGGACAGGAACGCGCCGCCGAGCGCCGTCTCGGGATTGGCGAAGGCGATCGAGTGGACGATCCCGTCGAGGTGGTCGACGTGCTCGCCGAGGCGCTCGGCGAGGCTCGCAAGGTGCTCGTCGTTGCTGACGTCCAGTTCGAGCAGCGGCGGCTGGGGGTCGAGCCGCTTGATGATCCGACCCGTCAGGCTCATCGCGCGCCCGAAGTTGGACACGACGACGCGCGCCCCCTCGGCCTGGGCGAGTTCCGCCACCCGGTAGCCGATCGAGGTGTTCATGGTCACACCGGCGACCAGGATGTTCTTGCCTTCGAGGATTCCCATCGGTGTCCTTTCTCGGGCCCGGATCCACCGACCGGGCGGGATGGCCCCGGGCTGCCCGGGGAAGACGAGGTGAGGCTGCGCCTCAGTGACCCATGCCGAGACCGCCGTCGACCGGGATCACGGCGCCGGAGATGAAGCCGGCCTGGTCGGAGGCGAGGAACGCCACCGTAGCGGCGACCTCGTCCGCGCGCCCCAGCCGCCCGGCCGGCGTGGCGGCACGGTACTTCGCGATCAGGTCGTCGGACAGCACGGCCGTCATGTCGGTCTCGATGAAGCCCGGAGCGACGACGTTCGCGGTGACGTTGCGGCCGCCGAGTTCGCGGGTCAGCGAGCGCGCCAGGCCGACCAGCGCAGCCTTCGAGGCGGAGTAGTTCACCTGGCCGGGCGAGCCGTACAGGCCCACCACCGATCCGGTGAAGACGATCCGGCCCCAACGACCCCTGATCATCGACTTCGCGGCGCGCTTGGCGACCCGGAACGATCCCGTCAGGTTGACGTCGAGGACGCCGGACCAGTCCTCCTCGGTCATCCGCAGCACGAGGGTGTCCCGGGTGAGGCCGGCGTTGGAGACCAGCACCTCCACCGGCCCGTGCGCGGCCTCTGCGGCGGCGAAGCCGGAATCGACGGCGGCCGGGTCGGAGACGTCGCAGGCGATGCCGAGGGCGCCGTCCGGGGCGTCCCCGGACCGGCTGAAGCTGGCGACCTTGTGGCCGTCGGCGAGGAAGCGTTCGACGATGGCCCGTCCGATCCCGCGATTCCCGCCGGTCACGAGCACGCTGCGGCTTGCTGTTTGGGTCACGGCCGCAACGCTAGCGGGTGGCCGGCGGGTTGTGCCCACTCGCGAGCGCACAATCCCGCGGGTCGCGGCTTGTCCGGTCCGGCGCTGGCGAGCGGCGACGGGTGACCGCGCCCGACCCTGGCGTCGTAGGCTTGAGGGGTGACACGGCAACGGGAGGACCGACGGGCGCCGGTCATCACCAGCGCCCGGTTCAGCCGCACCCTTGACACCGGCGCGCGCCGCCGCCGCTACCTGTGGACGATGGGCGTCAGGGTGGCGTGCTTCATCGCGGCCA
>JAVHXR010000181.1 GCA_031119515.1 Propionicimonas sp. | reverse complement strand
TGCCTGGGGCGCGGCCCCGCCCGCCTCCGACGGGTCGCCGATCACCGCCAGGACGGCTCCGACCTGCGCGGTGCCGTCCTCGGGCACCAGGATCTCGAGTACCACACCGGCCGCAGGGGAGGGGATCTCGGTGTCGACCTTGTCGGTGGACACCTCCACCAGCGGCTCGTCCATCGCCACCGTGTCGCCGACGCGCTTCAGCCACCGCGAGATGGTCCCCTCGGTGACGCTCTCACCGAGCGCGGGCAGTGGGACGGGAGTGGACATGGCGTGAGCTCCTTCGGACGTCTTGCGGTTGTCTCCGGGCCAGCCTATCCCGCTGCCGCGGGCACCGCCCAGCCCGCTCCCCCGGGTGCGGGACCCCTTCGGTGGTGCTGGATAATGGGCGCCGTGAGTTGGTTCTCCAGACGTCGCCGCAAGTCGGCGGGTGGCGCGCACGCCGAGGCCGTGGACGCCGCGACCCTCGCGCACCTGGAGGAGTTCATCGCGACCAGACGGGGCGTCGAGGCGTTCATCGAGCTCCCCACGACGATGGCGAAGGCGACCCTGCTGCTGATCGCCTACGACGGGGAGTGGACCCGGCGCAGCGTCGAGTCGGTGGAGTGGGCCCGGAAGTTCGCCGCGCGGCAGGGCCTGCCCGCCTACGACGCGGGAGTCGTCGGCTACCCGCAGCGGATGCGGGACTACAACGCCCGCCGCCGCTCAGCCCGCTGAGCTCTCCTGGCTGATCGCCAGCACCGCACGGAACGCGCCCACCAGCGCCTCGCCCAGCGCGGCGCCCGGGGCAGGGGAGGTCCGTCCCATCATCGAGGCGGCGGTGCCGCCACAGGCGTAGAGCCCCCTGATCGCGCTGCCGTCGGCGCGCAGCACCCGCGCATCGGCGTCCACCAGCAGTCCGCCCTTCGTCCCGAGGTCGCCCGGGAACACCTTGACCGCCCAGAACGGCGGCTTGTCGACGGTGCCGAGGGACGGGTTGCGGCGCCGGCCGCCGCCGGAGTGGACGAGCCCCTCGCCGCGGTCGAAGTCGAGGTCGCGGCCCTTGCGGGCGAAACCGTTGAACCGCACCGCCGTGCCGAGCAGCCCGGCGCGGTCGATACCGAGGTTCTGGGCGAGCTCGTTCAGGGTGGCTGCCCTCACCAGGTCGCCGGACTCCAGCGCCTGTCGCGGCGTGCTGCCGGCCTGCCAGGGCCCGAGCCGGAACTCGCGCCGGAAGCGGTTGTCGACGATCAGGTAGGACGGGATCGCCCGTACCCCGTGGCTGCGGTCGTAGAGCTGCCGGCCGACCTGGGCGGCGGGCGCGGACTCGTCCAGGAACCGGCTGCCGGTCTGGTCGACGATCATGCCGTGGGGCTGGCTGCGTTCCTCGTCGAGCGGATGGGCGATGCCGTCGACGACCGTCACCGGCGTCCACCACGCCTCGGCCAGTTCGGCGGTGGCGGCGCCGTGGGCAACCGCCAGGTCGATCGCCGAGCCGTCGTTGCCCGCCCCGGCCGCCGACCAGGCGGCCTGGGTCGGCAGCGGCAGGTTCTCCTCGCGCAGCTCCTGACTCGCCTCGAAGCCACCGGCTGCGAGCACGACGCCCACCCGGGCCTCGACCTGCACCCCGGCCTCGGATCCGGTGCCGTGGACCAGCCGCCGCACCACCACGCCGCGGACGCCGTCGCCGTCGGCGACCAGCGAGGTGGCGGGGGAGTCCAGCCACAGCTCCACCCCGTTGCCGGCGGCGCGGTGCAGCAACTCTCCGGTGAGCGCCTCGCCGCTGCCGCGGCTGGCGTGGCCTGGGCCGAACCGGCCCAGCACCCGCTCGGCGAGCGGCCGCGGCTCAGGCGAGGAGTTGGCGCGCAGCGCGTTCGCCCACTCCCCGAGCACCCGCCGGTCGAAGGCCTGGCTGCGCAGCACGCGGCCGGACGGCTTGGCGCCGGGAGCGTCCTGGTGGTCGTCGGCGACCTCCCGGTCGACCAGCAGCGGCAGCCTGGAGGACGCCAGCCAGCGGGCGAGCTTGGGCGCGGTCTCGACGTAGGCTGCCCGGCGGGCGGCCGAGGATGCGTCGGTGGTGGCCCCGAGCACGGCGTCGAGGTACTCCGCGGCCTCGACGGCGGAGTCGCCGACGCCCTGCTTGTCCATCAGGTGGTTCGCCGGCAACCAGAGCCGGCCGTCGCCGAGGGCGGTGGCGCCGCCGAGCTGCCCGGCCGCCTCGACCACCAGCACCTCGTGGCCCAGCCGGCGGGCCGCGACCGCGGCGAGCAGGCCAGCGGCCCCGCCGCCGACCACCACCACATCGGTCCGGACGGTCTCCATCAGCCCGCCAACGCGTGCGCCAGCGCCACCAGGGTGCGGACCGACATGCCGGTGCCGCCGGCCGGGCTGTAGTGGTACGGCTCGTGCGGGTTGTAGCCCGGCCCAGCGATGTCGAGGTGGGCCCAGGCGACCTCGGGCGGCACGAACTCCGACAGGAAGGCCGCCGCGGTGAGGGCCCCGCCCATCCGGTCGCCGGTGGACTTCAGGTCGGCGACCTTCGAGTCGAGCTTGCTGCGGGACTCCTCCGGGATCGGCAGCTGCCAGAACAGCTCGCCGGCGGCCTCGGCAGCGTCCAGCACGAGGTCCGCGGTCTCGTCGTCCCTGGCCATCAGTCCTGCGACCCGCTCGCCGAGCGCGACGACGCAGGCGCCGGTCTGGGTGGCGACGTCGAGCACCAGGTCGGGGGCCTCCTGGGACGCCTTCACGAGCGCGTCCGCCATCACCAGGCGTCCCTCGGCGTCGGAGTTGCCGTTCTCGACGGTCGTCCCCCCGAACATCGTGAGGACGTCGGAGGGCCGGTAGGCGGTGCCGGACGGCATGTTCTCGGCCAGCGCCGCGTAGGCGGTCACCTTGAGCTTCACGCCGGCCTCGGCGATCGCCGAGATCGCCGCGACGACCGAGGCCGCGCCCGCCATGTCCGACTTCATGGTGTACATGCCGTCGGCGGGCTTGAGGTTCAGGCCACCGGTGTCGAAGGTGATGCCCTTGCCGATCAGGGCGAGGTGGAACCGGGCGCCCCGGGGCGCGTAGGTCAGCTTCACCAGCCGGGGCTTGCGGGACGAGCCACCGCCCACCGCCAGCAGGCCGCCGAAGCCCTCCTTCTCCAGCGCCTTCTCGTCCCAGACGTCGACGCCGAGGCGGGCCGCCCTCGCCAGCTTCACGATCTCGTCGGCGAAGGATTCGGGATAGAGGTCGTTGGCGGGGGTGTTCACCCAGGTGCGGGCCCGGCAGACCGCGGTCGCGGTGGCGACGCCGAGTTCGAGGGCGTGGCGGGCCTCCGGCTTGCGGTGGCTTCCGGAGACCAGCTGGATCTCGCCGACACCCGGCTTGCCGGTCGCCCCGCGGTAGCGGTAGCTGCCCAGCAGGGCGCCCTCGACGGCGCCCTTGATGACCTGGGGCTCGATGGTGTCAAGGCTCAGCGCGACCTGAAGCAGGCGGGTGCCGGTGAGGCCGAGGGCGAGCCGAAGCGCGGTTCCGGCGGCGCGGCGGACCTGTTCAGGGGTGACGTCGATGTCGCCCAGCCCGACCACGATGATCCGCTGGCGGCCGGGGCCGGGCAGCAGCACGGTCTCGGAGTTCTTCGAGGAGCCGCCGAGGTCGGCGACAACCTCGGCGAGCGGGCGTCCGTAGGCCTTGGCCAGCGCCGCCGCGAGATCCTCCGGCACCCCCACGAGGACGTCGGTCCCCGAGGTCTTGGCCAGCCCGACGACCAGGACCTCTGTGTCCTTGCCTGGGGCTCCGGCGAGGGTGACGGAAGGGAGCGTTGTGGTGGGCACTGGGCGGTCCTCTCAGCAGCTGGACGCGGTCGCGCGATGACCCTCCTAGGCTAGTGCTCCCGTGGCGGTTGTCGAACCGGTCGCCCGCGCCCGAATTGGGGCAGACTGGCCGGGTGACCAGCTTCACGTTCGCCACCGCCGGCCGCATCGTCTTCGGAGTGGGCACGGTCTCGCAGCTCCCCGCCCTCGTCGCGGAGTTCGGTGGCCGGCCCTTCGTCTGCACGGGGTCGAACCCCCGCCGCCACGGCGCCGTCCTCGACGCGTTGCCCGACGCAGCCGTGTTCCCGGTCCCGCACGAACCCACCATGGAGACCGTCCGGGAGGCCGCGGCAGCAGCCCGCGTCCACGGCGCCCAGGTTGTCGTCGGCCTCGGCGGTGGTGCCGCGCTGGATGCCGCGAAGGTCGTCGCGGCCCTCGTCACCAACGGCGGCGATCCGCTCGACTACGCCGAGGTGGTCGGCGACGGCAGGCCGCTGCTGGAGCGGTCGCTGCCGGTGGTCGCCGTCCCCACCACGTCGGGGACCGGCTCGGAGGTCACCGCCAACGGCGTCGTCACCTCGAGCGAGCACCGGGTCAAGGTGAGCCTGCGCTCGGCGTCCATGCTGCCGGCGGTCGCGCTGGTCGATCCCGAGCTGACGCTGGCCGTGCCGGCCGCGGTGACGGCGCACGCAGGACTCGACGCCCTGGTGCAGTGCATCGAGCCGTTCGTCTCGCCGTTCGCCACTCCGATCGTGGACGGCTTCTGCCGGGAGGGCATCCGGCGCGCCGCCCGAAGCCTGCGCCGGGTGTACGCCGACGGGTCCGACCTGGCCGCGCGCACCGACATGAGCTTGTGTTCGCTGCTGTCCGGGCTCGCGCTGGCCAACGGCAAGCTGGGCGCGGCCCACGGTCTCGCCGGTCCGCTCGGCGGCCTCCTCGGCGCCCCGCACGGCGCGATCACGGCGGCCGTGATGGTTCCGGTGTCGCGAGCGAACCTCACCGAGCTGGCCGGGCAGGAGGACGCCGGTCCGGCGCTCGGGCGGTACGCCGAGGTCGGCGAACTGCTGACCGGCGTCCGGGACGCGGAGGCCCTCCTGGCCTGGTTCGCCGAGACCGCGGCCCTGCTCGGCGTCCGCGGGCTGTCGACCCTCGGCATGACCGAGGCCGACGTGCCGGGGATCGCCCTCGCGGCAAGCCGGGCGTCGAGCACCCGCGGGAATCCGGTTAGGCTGCCTGTCGCGCGGTTCGAGGAGATCGTTCGCGCCGCGCTGTGATCCTCGAGGAGGCACCATGACCGAACCCAGGCGATCCCCGCTGCACGACCGGCACGTCGCGCTCGGGGCACGGTTCTCCGAGTTCGGCGGGTGGCAGATGCCGCTGCAGTACTCCGGCGTTGTCGCCGAGCACAAGCGGGTGCGGTCGGCGGTCGGGGTCTTCGACGTCAGCCATCTGGGCAAGCTGCGCGTCACCGGCGACGGCGCGGCCGATTTCCTGAACCGGTGCCTGTCCAACGACCTTCGCCGGATCGGGCCCGGCCAGGCCCAGTACACGCTTGCCTGCAACGACGACGGCGGGGTGGTCGACGACCTGATCGCCTACCGGCTGGGCGACTCCGAGGTGCTCCTCATCCCCAACGCCGCGAACAGCGCGACCGTCTGCGCCGCCCTCGCCATGGCGGCGCCGGAGGGCATCCGGCTCACCGACGAGCACCTCGACCACGCCGTCATCGCCGTCCAGGGACCGCTGTCGGACGAGACCCTTTCCGCCCTCGGGCTGCCGGTCGGCCACGACTACATGGCCTTCGCGGACGGCGCCTGGGGCGGTACCTCCCTCACGGTCTGCCGCACCGGCTACACCGGCGAGCGCGGCTACGAACTCGTGGTGCCCGCCGAGGCAGCGCCGGCGCTGTGGGACGCGGTGCTCGCCGCCGGCGCCGAGTACGACATCCTGCCGGCCGGCCTCGGCGCCCGGGACACGCTGCGCACCGAGATGGGGTATCCGCTGCACGGGCAGGACCTCTCGCCGTCCATCACCCCCGTGCAGGCGGGGTTGAACTGGGCGGTCGGGTGGGACAAGCCGGAGTTCTGGGGGTCGGACGCGCTGAAGGCCGAACGCGCGGCCGGTGCAGCCCGGCTGTTGCGTGGCCTGCGCTCCACGGGACGCGGCATCCCGCGTCCGCACATGCAGGTCGTCGACGCCGGCGGCCGCGGTATCGGCGAGGTCACCTCCGGCACCTTCTCGCCCACCCTCGC
>JAVHXR010000180.1 GCA_031119515.1 Propionicimonas sp. | reverse complement strand
CTCGTTCATCTGGCCGTGGGCGACCGCGATCCGAGCCTCGGGGACGAGCTCGGCCAGCCGCTTGGCGGTCTTCTCGATCGAGTTGACCCGGTTGTGGATGTAGAACGCCTGGCCCTCCCGGGCGAGTTCGCGCCGGATCGCGGCCCTGACCTGCCGTTCGTCGTACGGGCCGGCGAAGGTGAGGACGGGGTGCCGCTCCTCGGGCGGAGTGGTGATGACGCTCATCTCGCGGATGCCGGTGATCGCCATCTCCAGGGTGCGCGGGATCGGGGTGGCGCTCATCGCCAGCACGTCGACGTTGAGCCGCAGCTTCTTCAGCGCCTCCTTGTGTTCGACGCCGAAGCGCTGCTCCTCGTCGATGATGACCAGTCCCAGGTCCTTGAAGGCGATCTGGTCGGAGAACAGCCGGTGGGTGCCGACGACGACGTCCACCGAGCCGTCGGCGAGGCCGTCGGCGACCTTCTTCTTCTCCGCCGGGGTCTGGAACCGGCTGAGCGCCGACACCGTGACCGGGAAGCCGGCGTAGCGGTCGGCGAAGGTGGCGTGGTGCTGCTGGACCAGCAGGGTCGTCGGCACCAGGACGGCGACCTGCTTGCCGTCCATCACCGCCTTGAACGCCGCCCGCACGGCGATCTCGGTCTTGCCGTAGCCGACGTCCCCGCAGATCAGCCGGTCCATCGGCACCACCCGCTCCATGTCGCCCTTCACCTCGGTCACGGCGGCGAGCTGGTCGGGGGTCTCGACGTGGGCGAAGGCGTCCTCCAGCTCCCGCTGCCAGACCGTGTCCGGGCCGAAGGCGTGCCCCTTCGAGGCCTGCCGGGCCGCATACAGCTTGATCAGCTCTGCCGCGATCTGGCGGACAGCCTTGCGGGCGCGGGAGGTCCGCTTCGCCCAGTCGGCGCCGCCCATCCGGTCGAGGGTGGGTGCCTCCCCGCCGACGTAGCGGGTGACCAGGTGGAGCTGGTCCATCGGGACGTAGAGCCGGTCGCCCGGGTGACCGCGCTTGCTGGGCGCGTACTCGATGACGAGGTACTCCCTGGTGGCACCGGCGACCGTCCTCGTCACCAGCTCGACGTAACGGCCGACACCGTGCTGCTCGTGCACCACCGGATCACCGGCCTCCAGCTCGAGCGGGTCGATCTGGTTCTTGCGCCGCGCCGGCATCCTGCGGGCCGACTTGTCGGTGTCCCGCTGCCCGGAGAGGTCTGCCGCGGTGAACACCGACAGCCCGATCGCCGGCAGCACGAAGCCGTGGCGCAGCTCGGCGACGCTCACCACCACGATCCCGGACGGCAGCGGGCCGCCGGCGTCGAGGGCGGCGGGCTGGTCGGCGCCCTTGAGGACCTCGATCATCCGGCTGGCCAGGCCGGCGGAGTCGGCGACCAGCACGGTGTGCCGGCCGGCCTTCACCGCTGCGGCCACGGCCGCGATCGCCGCCTCGGTGTCACCTCGCCACACCGGAGCTTCCTGTGCGTCGACGGTCAGCGTGGCGAGCGATCCGTCGTCGTCGCGGGCTCGACCCGAGGTGGCACCCGCGAGATCCCGGCCTTCGCCGGGATGACCGGAGAAGGCCTCCTCGACAACCGGTTCACCGTCATCCCGGGCTCGACCCGGGATCCCCGAGGCGCCGTTGGCGAGATCCCGGCCTTCGCCGGGATGACCGGAGAAAGCCTCCTCGACAACCGGTTCACCGTCATCCCGGGCTCGACCCGGGATCCCCGAGGCGCCGTTGGCGAGATCCCGGCCTCCGCCGGGATGACGAGGGAGGGAGGCGTCCCTCCCAGGAAGAGAGGCGTCCCCCCCTGGAAGGGAGGGGTCGCCGCTGCTGAACGGGGACAGGCTCCACCACGCCTGGCCTCGGCCGAGGGCGTGCGCGCGGACGTCGGCCAGCGTCCGGTAGGCCGACGCGCCGAGGTCGATCGGCTCCCTGCCGCCCTCGGCGGCCGCCGCCCAGGAGGCGTTCAGGAACTCCTCGCTGGTCGTCACCAGCTCGTGGGCGCGCGCCCGGATCCGCTCCGGGTCACTCACCAGGATCCGCGCACTCGCCGGCAGCACGTCGATGAGGAGCTCGAGACCGTCGACCAGGACCGGGGCGAGCGCCTCCATCCCGTCCACGGCGTGGCCCTGGGAGATCTTGTCGAAGAGCTCGCCGAGGGTGCCCTCGACGTTGGCGTACCGGTGGGCGAGCTCGGCGGCGCGAGCCTTCACGGAGTCGGTGATCAGCAGCTCGCGACACGGCGAGGCGGTCACCTCGGGAAGCAGGTCGTCCATCGAGCGCTGGTCGGCGACGGAGAACGGCCGGATCTCCTCGATCGTGTCGCCGAAGAAGTCGACCCGGATCGGGTGCTCGCTGGTCGGCGGGAAGACGTCGATGATGCCGCCGCGGACGCAGAACTCGCCGCGCCGCTCGACCAGGTCGACCCTGATGTAGGCGGCCGCGACGAGGGCGCGGGCGACGTCGGTGATGTCGTACTCCCGGCCCGCGACGAGACGCACCGGCAACAGCTCCCCCAGCCCCACCACCTGCGGCTGCAGGAGTGCGCGGACCGGGGCCACCACCACCCGCGGCGCCGGCAGCGGGTCGTTGCCGAGCAGCCGCCGCAGCACGCCCAGCCGCCGCCCGACGGTGTCGGAGCGGGGACTGAGCCGCTCGTGGGGCAGGGTCTCCCAGGCCGGGTAGTACACGACGTCGTCCGGGGCGAGCAGGGAACCGAGAACAGCGGTCGCGGTCTCGGCCTCCCGGAAGGTGGAGGTCACCAGCAGCAGCGGCGCGGCGGTCCGGGTGGCGAGCGCGGCGGCGAGCAGGGGCCGGGCGGCCTCCGGCATCGTCACATCGAGGGCGCCGACCCCGGCGAGGGCAGAGTCCAGACAGGCCGCGACACCCGGATCGGTCGCGAACACGTCCACCAGACCCGCCATGCGCACCGGCCCACCCTACTCCGCCGCGCAGGATCGGTCCGGACCGCCCGTCCGGCTGCGCGAGCAGTCCGTCGGCGTGCTCGGGACCGACCCTGGCTCGGGTCAGGCCTTGCGCATGTAGGCGCGGACCGTCAGTGGCGCGAAGATCGCCACCACCACCGCGGCGCCGAGCAGCGCCCAGCCGACATCGGCGCCCACCTGGCCGGTGTTGGCGAGCTCACGCACCCCGGTGATCAGGTGCGAGACCGGGTTGAGGTCGGCGAACCAGCGCAGCCAGGTCGGCAGCGTCTCGGTCGGCACGAACGCGTTGGACAGGAAGGTGAGCGGGAACAGCACCATGAACGACATCGCCTGGACGGTGGTGGCCGAACGGGCGAGCACGCCGACGAAGGCGAAGATCCAGCTCAGCGCCCAGGAGCAGACCACGACCAGCAGCCCGGCAAGGACCACCCCGACCAGCCCGCCGCCGGGCCGGTAGCCGATCGCTGCGCCCACCGCGAAGGTCATCGCGGTCGCGATCGCGTACCGGAGCGTGTCGGTCAGCAGGGCGCCGGAGAGCGGGGCGATCCGGGCGATCGGCAGCGTGCGGAACCGGTCGAAGACACCGGTGTCCATGTCCTCTCGGAGCTGGACGCCGGTCACCACCGAGGTGGTGATCACGCTCTGGACCAGGATGCCCGGGATCAGCGCGGGCAGGTAGGTCTGGACGTCGCCGGCGATCGCGCCGCCGAACAGGAAGGCGAACATCACCGTGAACAGGATGGGCTGGAGGACGACGTCCGCCCACTGCTCTGGCGTCCGGCGGACCCGGAGCAGGGCCCGCCACGCCATCGTGAAGGTGTCGCGCAGCGCCTGCGCGAGGCTGGGGTGCGGGTTCAGCACCCGCTGGTCGACAGCGGTGATCGCGGTCATGCCGCCACCTCCTGATCGGGGACGGGCGCACCGGCGCCGGTGATGGTGAGGAAGACCTCGTCCAGGGTCGGCTTCTGGACGCTGAGCCCGGCGAGGTGGACGTCCGCGGCGCGCAGCGCCACCAGAAGGTCCGTGACCCGCCCGGGGTCGGCCATCGGCGCGGTCACTCGGGCGCCCTCGGCGGTCACGGTCGCCCGCACGCCGAGGACGGTGTCGATCGCTGCGAGCACCCGCGGGGTGTCGGACGGGGAGGCCGGCTCCAGGTGGAGCGAGGCGGTCCCGACCGAGGCCTTGAGCTCGTCCGGGGTGCCTTCGGCGACCACCCTGCCGTGGTCGATCACCGCGATCCGGTCGGCCAGCTGGTCGGCCTCGTCGAGGTACTGGGTGGTGAGCAGGACGGTGGAGCCGGTGGCGACCAGGTCGCGGATCGTGTCCCACATCTGGCTGCGGGTGCGGGGGTCGAGCCCTGTGGTCGGCTCGTCGAGGAAGATCAGCGGTGGCTGGGCGATCAGCGAGGCGGCCAGGTCGAGCCGGCGCCGCATCCCGCCGGAGAAGTTGGCCAGCGGACGGTTGGCGGCCTCGGTGAGTCCGAAGGCTTCGAGCAGCTCGGCGGACTTGGCCCGGGACGCCTTCCAGGACAGTCCGAGGAGCCGTCCGAAGATCACGAGGTTCTCGGTCGCCGACAGCTTCTCGTCGACGCTGGCCGCCTGGCCGGTCACGCCGAGGAGCTGCCGGACGACGTGGGGTTCTGCGACGACGTCATGGCCGAAGACGCGTGCCCTGCCGCCGTCGGGACGCAGCAGCGTCGCGAGCATCGACAAGGTGGTGGTCTTCCCGGCGCCGTTGGGGCCGAGCACGCCGTAGATGGAGCCGGCGGCGACCCTCAGGTCGACACCGTCCACGGCACGGTTTTCGCCGAAGACCTTGACGAGACCTTCGGCCTCGACCGCCCACGGCACGGGTTGGTTCTTCATGGGAGTTCCTTTCGGTCGGCCCGCTGTGGGCGCTCGACAGCATCCGGAGGCCCGTCGGGCGTCCGTTGGTCGGATGGTGATTCGTTGCGGCCGGCCGGGTCAGCCGGCGGGGTCGGCCTCGGTGGAGCCGGGTGCGGTCGCCCGGGCACGGGCGAGCAGCGCGTCGGAGTCGACGCCGGCGTAGGCGAAGGTTCTGGGGACCGTGCCGATGTCGAGCAGCAGCAGTCCGATCAGGAGGTCGGTCTGGCGCCAGGCGCGGCGGTCCCGCCGTCCGGAGGCCTTGGCGTCCTCGGCGCCGCGCTTGATCGCCTCCCGGATGCTGGCCCCCCAGCGGGCGCGCGGCGGTGGCAGCCGGGTGGCGTGGAGGCCGGCGGCCGCGGACGGATCCACGCCGGCCACCTGGAGCGAGCGTTCCCGCTCGACCCTCAGGGCGGTGGTGACCCCGGGGTGGTCGAAGCCCACCTCGGCGAGCAGGCGGCCCGCCGGGCTGAGGGACTCTGCCGCCAGGGCGAGCAGCAGGTGTTCGGCCTCGGCGATGTCGAGCCCGCGCCGCTGGGCCTCCACCGCCGCTCCCATCAAGGTGACGCGGACGTTCTGGCCGTAGGCGCCCGGGTCGAAGGCGTCACTCATTGCGTCTCCGGAGCGGGATACCGGAGACGGCGATCCGGCGGAGGTGACGCTTGTGGACGGCCTGCCGGGTGACGCCGAGCGCCTCGGCGACCTGTGCCCAGGTCCAGCCGTCCCTCAGTGCCCGTTCGACGGCGGCGTCCTCCCGCAGCTCGACCAACTCCCGCAGCGCGAGGACGGCGGCCAGCTCGTCCGCTGCGCCCCCGATCGGGGAGGGTGCTGTCTTGCCCATGTATGCAACGATAGTTGCTTACGCGAGCTGACGCAACCGGCGTTGCTAAAACACTTCGGGGCGGGGACGCGACAGCCGACGGCACCACGCGGGGTCTTCCCGCTGCGGTGCCACCGGCTGGTGGCGAATCAGGAGTTGAAGCGTCCCTGGGTGGTTTCGAGACCGTCGACCAGGAGAGCAACCACGGCGTCCGCGGCGCGGGCGATGTCGAGCTCGTAGGCCTCCCGCTCCGACGACGGGACCGCCGACAGCACGTGGTCGGCGGGGTCCCTGCTGCCGGTGGGACGGCCGACGCCGACCCTGACCCGGAAGAAGTCGCCGGTGCCGAGGTGGCGACGGATCGACTTCAGGCCGTTGTGGCCGTTGTCGCC
>JAVHXR010000179.1 GCA_031119515.1 Propionicimonas sp. | reverse complement strand
CCAGCTCGGCGGCTCGGCCGAAGATCTCGGGGCCGGTCGGCGCCGCGCCCACCGGGCGCTTGGCACCGCGCTCGATCGGACGGACGGCCGGCGGGGGCGGGGCGTCGAGTCGCTCCGACTGGGCGAGGATGTCCGACTTGCGCCGCGAGGAGATGGCGGCAGCGGCGAGGATCCTGGGCATCGAGCACGTCTGGCTCGGGTACCGCGACTCGGGTTTCCCGGAGGGGGAGGACTGGGCGCCCTCGAGCCCGGACGCGTTCGCGCTCCAGGCCGTGGACGAGGCGGCCGGCCGGCTGGTGAAGGTGATCCGCGAGTTCCGTCCCCAGGTGCTGACAACCTACGACGAGCGCGGCGGGTACCCGCACCCGGACCACGTGATGTGCCACACGGTGTCGATGGCAGCCGTCGAGGCGGCCGCCGACCCCGCCCTGTGGCCCGAGCACGGGGAGCCCTGGCAGGTGGCGAAGGTGTACTACCAGATGGGCTTCCACCGCGGCCGCTACGCCGCCCTCGACGAGGCGATGCACGCCCACGGCCTCGACCGGCCGTACGCCCACCGGCTGGCGGACTGGTCGCAGGAGGCCGACGCGCGGCTGGAACCGACCACCTTCATCCCTGCGGCGGACTTCTTCGAGGTACGCAACGCCGCCCTGCTCGCCCATGCCACCCAGATCGATCCGGACGGCTTCTGGTTCGCCGTCCCGGTCGAGGTGGAACGCGCAGGATGGCCGACCGAGGACTTCCAGCTGGCCCGCTCCAGCGTCCCGACGTCCGTCCCCGAGTCCGACCTGTTCGCCGGGTTGCGTCCGGCGTAAGGTCGTCGTCGTGGAGCTGCTCGACCTGGGATCCGGAATCGTCACGCCGCCGTGGCTGCCGCTGCTGCTGGTGGGCGTGCTGCTCGCCGTCCTCGCCCTGCTCTACCTGAGCCTGCGCCGACACCTGGGACGGATCGACCTGCCGGACGCCCCCGCGGACGAGCCCAGGGGCTGAGTCCCTGCGGGCCGGCCGGCCCGAACCCTCCCGCCACCAGCGGGATCAGCTGCGTCCTGTGGCTCCCGCGGTGGTCGGGCGGCCGACCACCGCGCGGCTAGGGTTGGAGGGTGAACCGACTCGCCGACGCCGCCTCGCCCTACCTGCGGATGCACGCCGACAATCCGATCGACTGGTGGCCGTGGGGGCCGGACGCGCTCGCCGAGGCCGCGCGCCGAGACGTCCCCATCCTGTTGAGCGTCGGGTACTCGGCCTGCCACTGGTGCCACGTGATGGCCGAGGAGTCGTTCAGCGACCCGGCCGTCGCCGAACTGGTCAACGGCGGCTTCGTCGCGATCAAGGTCGACCGCGAGGAGCGCCCGGACATCGACGCGATCTACATGAAGGCGACCCAGGCGCTGACCGGCCAGGGAGGATGGCCGATGACGGTCTTCCTGACCCCGGACGGCAGCCCGTTCTTCGCCGGCACCTACTTCCCGCCGGTCCCGTCGCGCGGGCTGCCCTCCTTCACCGAGGTGGTGGAGGCGATCGCGGCCGCGTGGCAGGAGCGCAGGGACGAGGCGGTGCAGTCCGCCGAGGTGATCAAGCAGCACCTGGTTGCCGAGTTCGTGCCGCCCGCGGCGCCGGCGAAGGTGGACGTGTGGTCGGTCCTCGGCGAGGTCGGCAAGCAGTTCGACCCGGTCCACGGCGGGTTCGGGACGGCGCCGAAGTTCCCGCTCCCTGGCGTGATCGACGCGCTGCTGGTCAAGGGCGAGCCGGGTTCCCTCGACGTCGCCCAGCGCAGTCTCGAGGCGATGGCCCGTGGCGGCATCCACGACCAGCTCGGCGGCGGCTTCGCCCGCTACAGCGTCGACGCCGGCTGGGTGGTGCCGCACTTCGAGAAGATGCTCTACGACAACGCGCTGCTGCTGGGGACGTACACCCGCGGCTGGCGGCGGGTGCCCGACCACGAACCGGTCAGCCGGGCGCTGTTCGAACGGGTGGTGCGCGGCATCGTCGCCTGGCTGGAGCGGGAGATGGCGCTGCCGGAGGGCGGCTTCGCTGCGAGCCTCGACGCGGACAGCCTCGACGTCCGCGGGATGCAGCACGAGGGCATCTACTACGTGTGGAATGCCGGCCTGCTGGAGGACGCGCTCGGTGCCGAGGACGCCGACTGGGCGGCAGGGGTCTTCCACGTCACCACCACCGGGACCTTCGAGCACGGACTGTCCACCCTGCAGTTGCGGGGCAACCCCGATCCCGAGCGGCTTGCCCGGGTGAGCGCGGCCCTGCTGGAAGCCCGCCGGCGGCGGTTCGCCCCGGCCCGTGACGACAAGCTGGTGGCGGCCTGGAACGGCTGGGCGATCGACTCCCTGGTGTGGGCGGCGACGGTGTTCGACGAGCCCGGCTGGCTCGACCTCGCGAGGCGGACGGCGGACGCGCTGTGGCGCACCCACTGGGTGGCGGACGCGTCCGGGAGCGGACGGCTGCGGCGCACCTCGCTCTCCGGTGTCGTCGGCGAGGCGGACGGGATGGCGGAGGACTACGGCGCTGTCGCGCAGGGCTTCGCGCGGCTCGCCGGTGCCCTGGGGGAGCCGGTCTGGCTGGAGCGGGCGATCCTGGTGCTCGAGGTGGCGCTGGCGCACTTCGGGGCCGACGACGGCGGGTTCTTCGATGCCGCCGACGACGCCGAGGCGCTGTACACCCGGCCCCGCGACCTCTCCGACAACCCGACGCCGTCCGGCACCAGCGCGCTGGTCGCAGCACTCCGGCTGGTCGGCCTGCTGGCCGACCGGGGCGGGTTCATCGAGCGGGCGGACGCGGCCGCGGCGACGTTGCGCGGGATGGCGGTCACCGCACCCCGGTTCGCCGGTTCCGCGCTCGTCGACCTGGTCGTGGCCGACGAGGCCAGGACAGGACTGTCCCCGGCGGTGGCCGTTGTGGTCACCCCCGGCGGGGAGCCGCTGGCAGAACTCGTCCGCGCGACCTGGCGAATGGCGCCGATCGGGACCGCCGTGGTCACCGGCGCGCCGGGAACGGCAGGCTTCGCCCACCACTTCGAGGACCGGCCCGCCGGCGCCGCCGGCCTGGCCTACGTCTGTCGTGGCACGGTGTGCTTCGCCCCCGCATCCGACATCGCCGACCTGCGGACCGCGCTGTGGAGCCGCGCCTAGGCAGGATGGGCCTCAGGACGCAGCGGGGGCAGGAGTGTCGAGGCGCCCGCGGTTGCGCGGCTCCGGACGCGCGTGAGCCCGGCCGGTCCCACCGGCCGGGCTCACGGGTGTCAGGGCTGGCGCGGGATCACTTCTTCTTCCCGGTCAGGGTGACGGCGGCGGACGTCCTGGAGAGCAGGTTCTTGCTGTCCGCCGGGGTGAAGACCGCCCTGACCACCAGCTTCTTGGCCTTGGTGTACTTCTTCGACACCGTGACCGTGACCTTCGCCTTGCCGTTCACAGCCACCTTCCCGATGGTCTTGCTGCCGGCCTTCAGGGTGACCGTGCCGGCGGCCAGCTGTCCGCTCGGCAGCGCGCCGAGGGTCACCGTCACCTTCGCGGTCTTCCCCCGCCGGTAGCTCGACCTGGCGACCTTGATGGCCTTGATCGTGGCCTTTGTCACCACGACGTGGACGGTTGCCGACGTCGCCTTCGAGCTGGTCTCGACAGCCCGGACGGGGTGCGAGCCGGCGGGAAGCCCCTTGACGGTGACCGCTGCCTGGCTGCCGCTGATCGCCGCCTCGCCGAGCACCCGGGTACCCTCCAGGAACTGGATCGCACCGGTGGTCCCGTCCGGCACCTGCGCTGTCAGGACGACGCTGCCACCGTAGGTGATCAGCGCCGGCGCCGCCGACAGGGTCACCTTCACCTCGGGCCCGGAGACCAGCGGTGTCACGGTGACCACCTTCGCCACCGTCGCGCCGGACTCGGCGCCGGTGAGCGTGAGCGTCACCTGGCCGGGCTCGGCAGGTGCCGCGATCGAGCCGGTCACCTTGCCGGAAGCGCTCGCGTAGAGCGCCGCCCCGGCGTCCCCGAAGCCGGCCGTGACCGCCTCGGACTCGCCGAAGCCGGTGGCGGTGAAGGTGAGCTGCGAGCCGACCACCGTGGTGGCGGCCACCGTCAGCACCGGCGACCAGGTCGCGGCGGTGACGGTGAGCTGGTCGGCCTTCGCAGCGCCGGAGGTCGCCCCGACCAGCTGGACCTGGTACGTCCCGGCGGCCTGCAGGCGCGGGATCGCGACCGTGACCGCGACCGTGCCGCCGGCCGTGGCCGTCCCCGTGCCCACGGTCCGGTCGCCGAGGGTGACGCTGACCGCCTCGCCGTCGGCGAGGTTGGCACCGGTCACCGTCAGCGAGCCTCCGGCAGCGACACTGGTGGCGCTGATCGCCTGCGTGGGCAGGGTGGCGGCGCCGTCCGGGGTGTCCTGGGCGATCGCGAGCACCCGCCGCTTGTCACTGGAGGAACCGGTGAGCTTGACGGAGGCGATCGTGCGACCGGCCGGTGCGGTGTACGGCGCCGTCGCGTAGACGTAGGCGCCAGGGTTCGTGCTGCTGCCCTGACCGTTGCGGTGGCCGGTCCAGACGACCTTGAGGTTGGTGCCGTACGGCGCAAGACTGCCGTCCAGCTTGGAGCCCGTGGTGGAGGGGAGCACCCAGTCGCCGAGGCTCAGGTCGACGCCCGTCACCACGGTGCCGTCGTCGAGGGTGACCGATGCGGTGCCGGCGGTGTTGCCGTTGGCAGCGGCGCCCACGAACGAGATCCTGGTCGGGGCGCCCTGCAGGACGACCGTCTGCCCGTTCGGGACGATGCTGTCGGCGAGGCCCTCGGAGACCGCGGGCAGCCGGACGGTGAGCCCGGCGAGAGCGGTGCTGCCGGTGAGCGCCCCCAGTTCCACCGCGTCGCCGGCCACCAGGCCCGCGGCTTCGAGCAGGTCTCGTTCGAGGCTGCTGCTGGAGTCGAAGCCGCCGGCGTTGGCGGCCGTCGCCGAGATCGACTGGAGGGTCGTCTGGGCGAGGAAGCCGCCGTCGCGGGCTACCCGCACGGTGACCTCGGTGGCCTGCCGCTTCGCTCCGGTCACGACGGTCACCGGGAACGAGTAGTCGCCCTCCGCCACTCCTGCCGCGACGCTGACCCGCAACGGCTGGACCGCGTGGCCGCGGGAGTCGAAGTCCGTGGTCTTCGTGGACGTGACAGCAAAGCCGGCCGGGGCGTCGGTCAGGTCGAGGGAGTAGGTCGAGCCGGTGGCGGTCACCCGCTGGATGGCCAGGTCGAGCGTGCCACTGGCACCCGGGGCCACCGTGACGGGGTCGGCGTAGGCGATCGTCGGGTTGGAGCCGTCGGCCCAGGAGGGCGGGGCGTCGTTCCTGCCGTTGCCCCAGTCCGTGGCGGTGGCCGACATGGTGAAGTCCAGCGTCGTGTCGGCTTCCCGCCCGCCGTCCGGCAGGGCGGTGCCGGTCTGGGCCGTGCCGTTGACCGACAGCCCGCCGAGGTAGCGCTTGCCGGTGGCGCCGGGGGCGTTGATGGTGAGCGTGTGGCCGTTGCCCAGCGCGATCTCGGCCTTCTCGAAGGTCGGCGAGTTCACCGTCAGGACGTCCGTCCCCGGGGTCGCAGGGTAGATGCCGAGTGCCGCCCACACGTACCACGACGACATTGCGCCGAGGTCGTCGTTGCCGGGCTCGGCGCCGTCGCGTCCGGTACCCCACAGCTGGGTGCGCATCTCCTCCACGACCTCCTGGGTGCGCCACGGGCGACCCAGGTAGTTGTAGATCCACGGGGTGGCGAAGTTCGGCTCGTTGCCCAGCCACATCCGCGGGACGTTCGCCCCGACGTTGTAGCCACCGGTCATGAAGGTGTCGAGCCGGTCGGCGAGGGCGTCCCGCCCGCCCAGCACGGTGGCGAGCCCTGCGATGTTCTGCGGCGCCAGCCACAGGTACTGCTCGGAGGTCGCCTCGTCGAAGCCGACCTGGCCGTAGCCGGTCACGCTGCCCCGGGAGCCGACGTCGGACGGGGTGGCGTTGCAGGTGGTCGCGACCGGGAAGCGGCCCGCGTAGTCACGCGCCGACCGGCACCCGGT
>JAVHXR010000004.1:21374-22122 GCA_031119515.1 Propionicimonas sp. | reverse complement strand
GCGGCCGCAGGACTCCCCGACCCGTGGGGCCCCCCCGCCCCCGGGCCCACCGACGACGACCGCCGGCCGGCTACCGGTCGGCTGGCGTGCCGACCAGGAACAGGTCGGTACGCAGCGTCGCGGGATCGGTCGCTGCGGTCGGCTCGGTGACGTAGACCTCGTAGAAGCAGGTCGGCCGGAAGCCCCGGGCTGCCGCCGCGGCGGCGAGCCGCCCCCAGCCCTCGGCGAGGGTGTCGTAGGCGCCGACGTGGCTGAGGGTGAATGCGTGGCCGCCCGGCAGGCTGGAACCCTCCACCGTCACCGTCCCGGGGACGGCCGCGGGCAGCGGCTGCGAGACCGGGAAGCCGAGTTCGAGGTCGAAGGCGGCCTGCGGGTCGCCCAGGTAGAGCGCGAACGCCGGGCCGGCGACGGCCGCTCCGCTGGCCGCGATGGCGGGGTATCCGGCGTCGAACAGCGGCGCGAGTTCCGAGACGGTGACGCCATGGTGGCGGACGACAGCGGTGGGTTCGGTGGCGAGGACGACAAGGGTCGGCTCGATGACGGGTTCTGCAGTCAGGTTCACGCCCCGATCCTCCCCCGCCGGCCCGCGACCCGCCAGCCCTGTCGGATGACCGGCCGGTGGGCGGGCGGCGGACCCGGTGGCGCTCTCGCTGGTTGAATGGGCACCGAACGAGAGGGGAGTCCGGGTGCAGAACCTGAGGATGTTGCGGCTGGCGCCGCTGGCTCTGGCGGCCGTGCTGCTGGCGGG
>JAVHXR010000004.1:20060-21364 GCA_031119515.1 Propionicimonas sp. | reverse complement strand
TGCGCGCCGCCGTCCGATGCCCAGCCGTCCACGGTGAGCCCGGCGGCGACCTCCGCCGCCACGCCCACGCCGGCAGCCACGCCCACGCCGGCAGCCGTCCCGCCCTCGTCCAGCCCCACCGTGGTTGTCGCGCCGTCCCGGGAGCCCGAGCCGGTCACCCGGGTCGAGATCAGGCTCGCCGACGGCAAGGCCGAGCCGAACGGGAAGAAGGTGGAGGTCGGCAAGGGCGACACCGTCGAGTTCGTCATCACCTCCGACCGGGACGACGAGATCCACGTCCACGGCGTCGACCTCGAGATCCCGGTGGCAGCCGGCGAGACGGTCACCGAACAGGTGGTGATGGAGGCGACCGGCCGCTTCGAGGTGGAGTCCCACCACCCCGAGCTCCTGATAGTGCAGCTCATCGTCCGATGACCCCCCAGCTGGTGCCGCTGCACGGGATCGGCTCGCGGCAGGATCTCCCGCTGCCGTTCGAGTACGTCCTGACAGGCGCCGCGGCGGCGCTCGCCGTCTCCTTCGTGGTACTGGCGCTCGCCTGGCGGGCGCCCCGCTGGCAGCGGCCGCCGGCGGGTCGGCTGCTGCCGCGGTTCACCCGCCTCGTCGACCATCCGGTCACGACCTGGAGCCTGCGCGGGGTCGTCCTCGCGGTGTGGGGCTCGGCGGCGCTCGGGTTGTGGTTCGGGCAGGACCGGGTCACCAACCCTGCGTTCGGTTTCGTCTACGTCTGGCTGTGGGTGGGCCTGGTCCCGTTGTCGCTGTTCGCCGGCCCGGTGTGGCGGCGGGTCAACCCCGCTCGCACGATCCTCGCCCTGCTCGGGCTCGTGCCCGCGGTCAGGGATCGCCTCTCCACCGGTCGCCCGCCCCGGATCGGGCTGTGGCCGGGGGCGGTGGCGCTGCTGGGCTTCCTGTGGCTTGAGCTGGTGCAGCCCGACAACAACACCCTCGGGGTCGTCCGGGGGTGGGCGGTGGCCTGGCTGGTGTGGGTGCTGGCCGGTGCGCTCGCCTGGGGCGAGCGCTGGGTGGCGATGGCAGACCCGTTCGAGGTGGTGGCAACCCTGGTCGCCCGGGTCTCGTCGTGGCGGCGCGGCGGCGGCGGGCTGCGCCTGGTCAACCCGCTGCACAACCTCGCCGCCGGGCCGCACCGCACCGGCACCGCCGCGGTGGTGGTGGTGCTGCTGGGCGGAACGGCGTTCGACTCCTTCGGGGCGACCACGGGCTGGATCCAGCTGGTGCAGACTTCCGGGGTGCCGGGTGTCGTGTGGGGCTCGGTCGGGCTGCTCGCCATGATCGGCCTCGTCGCGGCC
>JAVHXR010000004.1:18310-20042 GCA_031119515.1 Propionicimonas sp. | reverse complement strand
ACTACCTGAGCCTGCTGGTGCTGGAGGGCCAGCGGACCGGGGTGCTGCTGTCGGACCCGCTCGGGCTGGGCTGGAACCTGTTCGGCACCGCCGAGAACGGCATCGCCGTGCTGTGGCTCGACCACCCGACCGCGACCGCGCTCGTCCAGCTGGCCGCGATCCTTGCCGGCCACCTGCTGGGGGTGCTGGTGGCCCACGACCTCTCCGTCGCGCGGCTCCCGGCGGGCCGCGCGGTCAGCGGCCAGCTGCCGATGCTGGCGGTGATGGTGGGCTACACGATCGGCGGTCTGACCCTGCTGTTCTCCCCGTGAGGGTCGGCGCGTCGGGACGGCCGATCTGGGACAGTAGCGGGGTGACCGCCTCCTCCGCCGGACCCGGCCCCGTCCCCGGCGCCATCTCGCCGCTGCTGGAGTTCGACCCCGCCCGGCGGGCGTTCATCGAGCCCTCCGACCAGATCGCGCCCCGCGACGTTCCCGCCGCCTGCGTCATCACCTTCTTCGGCGACACCGTCGAGCGGCTGCTCGCCGCCGGCGCGCGGGTCCTCCACCCGAACCGGTGGGAGGACGGCTCGCACCCGCTGGTCGAGGTCGAGCACGAGGGCCGGCGGCTGGCGGTACTGCACAGCGGCGTCGGGGCGCCGCTGGCGGCCGGGCTGCTGGAGGAGGTGATAGCGCTGGGGTGCCGCGCGTTCGTCGCCTGCGGCGGCGCAGGCGTGCTGCGTCCCGAGCTGGCGGTCGGCCACCTGGTGGTGGTCAGGTCGGCGCTGCGCGACGAGGGGACGTCGCTGCACTACCGCCCGGTCTCGCGCTGGATCGACCTCGACCCGGTCGCCGCGGACCTCCTCGAGGAGACCCTCGCCGGGCACGGGGTCCCGTTCGTGGCGGGACGGTCCTGGACCACGGACGCGCCGTACCGCGAGACCCCGGACAAGATCGCCGCCCGCCGCCGCGAGGGCTGCCTCACGGTCGAGATGGAGGCGGCCGCGCTCGCCGCGGTGGCGCAGTTCCGCGGGCTCCCGCTGGCCGTGGTGCTGTACGGCGGGGACGACCTGTCCGGGCAGACCTGGGACAACCGGGCCTGGCAGTCCCGCGCCGACGTCCGCGACAATCTCGTCCGGCTGGCCGGCTCCGCGGCCCTCCGGCTGGCGGAGGCCGGGACGCAGCACGCCCCGGCCTGACCGCCCGCTGGTCGGTGGCTCAGGGGCGGCGGCCGCCGCCCCCGCCCGGGCCGCCCCCGGGGCCTCCGCCCTGGCCGCCCTCTCCCGCCGTCACCGTGGTGGAGTCGGCCGTCGTGGCCACGGTGTAGCTCTCGCCGCTGGTGATCGCCGCCGAGGAGTAGGTGACCGAACCGAAGTCCTTGCGCGAGGTCGCCTCGGCGACCACGGTCCCGGAAGCGTCGGTGACCTGGACGGTCTCGCCGGCGCTGCCGGTGGCGGTCGCCGTCAGCCAGCCCTGCGAGGAGGAGGCGTCGGGCGACTGGGTCATGCCGCCGGAGTCGAAGGCGACCAGGGTTCCGCCGGTCACCAGCAGTGTGCCGTTCGTGTCCAGCGCCCCGTTGCCGGACCGGGTCGGGCCGTACACGGTCACCGTCCCGCCCGAGACCAGCGCGTCGCCGTTGGAGTCCAGCCCGTCGCCCTCGGCGTCCAGGGTCACGGTGCCGCCCGAGATCACCAGGACCGCGCCTGCGTCGGCCTGCATCGACTCGCCCGAGCCGGTCGAGGCGTTCAGGCCGT
>JAVHXR010000004.1:3075-18300 GCA_031119515.1 Propionicimonas sp. | reverse complement strand
CACGTCCACGGTGCCGTCGGCGATCAGCAGCTGGGCAGCCTCGATCCCCTCGACCGACTCGGTGACGGTGAGCTGTCCGCCGGTGATCACGATGTCGGTGACGGCGTCCAGCCCGTCGTCGCCGGCGGCGATGGTGATGGTGCCGCCGCGCAGGTCCATGTAGCCGCGGGTGTCCTCCTCGGAGTTGTCCGCCTTGAAGCCGTCCCCGCCGGAGGTGACGTCGATGGTCCCGCCCTCCACGGTCAGCGAGTCCTTGCCGCGCACGCCGTCGTCCCTGGCGGTGACGGTGATGGTGCCCGACAGGATCACCAGGTCGTCCTCGCTGGTGATGCCGTCGTTGCCGTTGCCGGCCACGGTGAGCGAGCCTGTGCCGCTGATGGTCAGGTCCGCCTCGCTGAACAGCGCGGCGTTCACATCGGCGTCCTCGGCGTAGCTCGCGGTGTCGGACAGCGCGTTCGTGCTGCCGTCGGCCAGGTAGACCCCGACGTCGTCGGCGCTGAGCACGCTGATCGCGGCGCTGGTGGCACTGCTGATCTCGGCGTCGTCGAGGACGAGTACCACGAGCGCGTCCTCCGGGGCGTCGACCACGACCTGGCCGGCCAGGGTGCCCGACAGCCGGTAGACGCCGGCCGCGGAGATGGTGACGGTGCCGGCGTCAACCGAGACGCCGTCGGCGGTGGTGGTGGCGGTCGACCCGCTCAGGGCGACATCGACGGCATCGTCCAGCGACCACTCGTCGTCGTTCACCGTGGTCGCGTCCTCGTTCGCGGCGAGGACGGTGTCCGGGGTGAGGGTGCTGGCGTCCACGGTCTGGGTCGAGGTGGTGGTGTCGGCGGTGCCGGTCACCTGCTCGACCACACTGCAGCCGGCGAGGACGGCTGCGGTGGCGACGGCGGCGAGGGCAAGGCTCAGGCGGCGCATGGGGTCTCCTTGGTGGTGGTGAAGTGGCGGCGCAGGATCCGCGCCCACTTGTTGGCCGGCAGGTCGCCGCGCAGCGCGGCGAGGCCGGTGCCGTACTTGCTGACCGACTCGGGACGGTGCCCTGACCGCCACAGCAGGCGGTCGATGCCGGAGGGGTGCGGGCCCGACTTGGTCTCGACGATCACCAGGTCGGGGAGGCTGAGGTCGCCTTCCCCGTCGGTCCAGGACAGGTCGGTGTCGACCGTCACCCGGACGCCCGGCTCGGGAGGCAGCAGGGTGACCCGCTCGTAGCGGGTGAGCAGGGTCTGCTCGAGCTCGCCGGCCACGCTTCCGTCCAGCCCACGCTCGTCGAGGGTCTCCCCGGCATAGTCGCGGCCGAGCTCGGTGAGCCGTGCCCGGCTGTCCGGGTCGTAGCTGATCCGGTCCTTGACGGTCACGTCGCGGGAGCCGCGGACCTTCACCTCGAGGAACGCCAGGTCGGTGTCGAGGTAGCTGCGGGTGCGGACCTTGAACCGGTGCCGGCGGGCGAGCGCGGCCTGCCGGTAGCTGAGCAGGTCGGGGGTGTCGAAGTAGACCGACTCATAGCGGAACCGACGACGGCCGTCGATCGCCAGCACCCGGGTGCGCGGGTCGAGCAGGTGCAGCACTCCGGCTGCCTCCCGCCGGTCGAGGAGGTACTTGCGGTCGACCCGGGTGAGCAGCTCGGCCTCGGCCAGCAACTCGTCCAGCCCGAGGGTGTCCAGGTGAGCCAGGGGCAGGGTCGTCATCGCGCTTCCACCTCCTCGAGCTCCCGGACGGGGCTGCGCCGGTCGTCGACCACAGCCGTCCCCGGGCGGGCCGCGACGCGGTAGCGGACGTCCACCACGGTCAGGTCGCGGACCAGGTCGAGCTGCTGCACGGTGACCGCGTCCACCCGGCCGCCGAGCAGCGAGGCGAGCTCGCTGCGCAACTCGGCCTCGTCGCTGATCGCCCGATCGAGGGTGATCGTCTGCTGCCGCGCCCCGGGCAGCAGGGCCGGGTGGTCGCCCAGCCACATCGCCGCCACGATCAACGCCATCAACCCCAGCGGCACGGCCAGGCTGGTGGTGGCGAGGCCGGCGATCAGGCCGAGCGCGAGGGCGGCGAAGTAGTAGGCCACTTCGCGCTGGGTGATCTCGGTGGAGCGGAGCCGGATGATCGACAGCACCCCGAACAGGCCGAGCCCCAGCCCGAGGCCGGTGTTCACGGTTCCCAGCACCAACGCGACCGCCAGCACCCCGATGTTCACGCCGAGGAAGGCGACCACCAGGTCGCGGCGGCGGTGGCGGCGGAAGTAGAGCGGGAAGACCAGCAGGCTGATCGCCAGCAGGTCCGCCGCGATCAGGGCGAGCGTTGTCATCGGGTACTCCTCGGATTCGTCAGGCAGGGAATCGTTGTCTGTTCTCTATCCAGCCCGACCGGCCTTTGAGTCCTCTGTGACCCGACTGTGCTGGTCCGACGGATCCCGTTCCGGTCCGGGAGCCGGGCCGCGGTCGGCGAAGACGAGCCGTTGCTGGACGGTGTAGCTCGCGACGAACAGCGCGGCCTCGACCAGCACCTTGGCCGCGAGCGCGGGCAGCCCGGCCCCGGCCAGCAGCCAGGTTCCGGCGATCGACGTCCCCACCAGGGCACCGGCCAGGAGCAGGTATCCGGCCACCCGGCCCGCCACCCCGCGGCCCCGGCAGCCGAACACCATCCGTCCGTTGACAAGGAAGTTCACCGTGGCGCTGACCAGCCGGGCCAGCAGTATCGACCACGCCAGGGAGCCCAGCAGCCCGTACAGCAGCACGAACAGCAGGTTGTCGATCGCGAACGCCAGCAGTGACGATCCGGCGAACGCCACGACCGGCCACAGCACCCGCGCGGAGTCCGCCACCCGCCGGAAGTGGGTCCCGGAGTTGTGGTCGAAGTAGAGCGTCTCGATCCGGATCTCGCGGACCGCGACACCGGCGCCGGTGCACCGCAGCAGCACGTTCTGCTCGTACTCGAAGCGGCTGCCGGCGATCCCTGCGGCCCAGCCCACCAGGGCCGCGGGAATGCCGCGCAGGCCGGTCTGGGTGTCGGAGACGGCGAACCCGGCGGCGAGCCGGAACAGCCCGCGGGAGACGGCGTTGCCGAGCCGGCTCGCCCAGGGCACGCCGCCGGTGAAGGCCCGGCAGCCGAGCACCAGCTCGTGGCCGCCCGCCACCGCTCGGGCGACCCGCAGGATGTCCCCGGGAGTGTGCTGGCCGTCGCTGTCGGCGGTCACCACGTCCTCGCCGGGACGGCTCGCCAGCAGGTGGCGCAGGCCGCGCTTCAGGGCCGCTCCCTTGCCCAGGTTGACCGGGTGGCGCAGCACCTGTGCACCGGCCTCGGCAGCGGCCTGGAAGAACGGGTCGTAGGACGGCCCGCTGCCGTCGTCGACCACCACGATCGCGAGGTCGGGCGACAGCCGGCGCAGACCGCTCACCACCTCGGCGAGCCTCGCGGTGGGCTCGTAGGCGGGGATCAGGACGGCCACCGCCTCACCCCGCCACGTAGAGGATGTCGGAGGTGGCCCGCTCGCCGCCGTTGGAGGGCTGGTTCACCACCTCGCCGGCGAAGTAGAGCGTCGAGGAGCCGCCGCCGTCGAGGTTGTAGGCGGTGGTGGCGCCGAGGTCGAGCATGATCCGGGCGAGTTCGGGCAGGGTGGCGCCGCGGCTGTAGCCGTCCTCGCGTCCGTCCACGACGACCAGGACGTAGTGGTTGGGCGCCACCACGCCGATCGCGGTGCGCGGCTGTTCGCCCTGGATGGAGTGGTTGCCGAAGTTGGTGTCCACCTCGACCTCGTCGATGCCTGCCACCGCCGCGCCGTCGGCTACCAGCGCCGGGCCGAACGAGACGGTGTTCCAGACGCCGTCGTCGATCAGCTGCTGGGCGCTGGTGGTGGTCTCGTCGTACAGCCGGACCGTGCCGTCGCGGTAGAACGCCAGCCCGGTGCGGGCCGGCTCGTCGCGGTAGACGACGCCGTTGCGGATCACGATCCCGGTGTCGCGGAAGCCGTAGTAGTCGCCGTTGATGGCGAGCACCGCGTCGTGGTCGGCGGCGATCTCGCTGGTCTTCTGGGTGATGTTCTCCCCGTACTGGTTGTTGGCGAACGCCGAGCGCAGCGTGGTCGCGTCGCTCACCACGACGTCGGCGACGTAGTACGTCAGGGTGTCGTCGCCGCTGCCGGTGGTCACCGTGGTGACCGTGATCGCCGCGTCGTCACTGGTGTAGGCGGTGTCGGTGAGCGCGCCGGTGCCGGTGCCTTCCGAGGTGTCGTCGGTCCCGGACTGCTCGGCCTCGTACTGGCTCACGTCGGCGATCTCGACGTGGGCGATCACGAACCGGTCGAGCGCCCAGGTGGTCGCCGTCCCCGCGAGGGTGACGACGACCACGCAGGCCGAGACGACCCAGGTCCGGAGGCGCCGGTGGCGGGTTGCCATGGCTGCCTCAGGCCAGCGGGGCGCGACCGAGGGTCGCTGTCGCGGTGTGCGACGCGCCGTCGGCGTCCAGCCACGTCACCTCCACCCGGTCGCCCGGCTGGTGCTTCGCCAGCAGCGCGGCGAGGGCCTGGTAGCCGTCCAGCGCCGTGCCGTCCAGGTCGGTCAGTACCGAGCCGGGTGTGATCCCGGCATCGTCGGCCGCGCTGCCGCCGACCACGCCGGCGACCAGCAGCCCGCCGTCCGCCTGCGCCAGCTGTAGCCCGAGCGCCGGGCCGTAGCCCAGCGTGACGGCGCCCGAGGCGTCGCCGGCGAGGATCTGGTCGGCCAGGTCGAGCACGGTCGCGATCGGGATCGCGTAGCCGGTGGTCCCGGTCGAGGAGGCGGCGACGTTCATCCCGACGACCTCGCCGTCGTCGTCCAGCAGGGCGCCGCCGGAGTCGCCCGGTACGACGGTGGCGTCGACCTCGATCAGGTCGGTCAGTTGCTCGGTCCCGCCGTTGTCGTCCGAGACGGTGATGTCGGCACCGGTGTCGGTGACCTCGCCGGCGGCGGCGGTGAGGACACCGCCGCCGTTGGAGTTGCCGACAGCGGTGACCTCGTCGCCGGTGGCGACCGTGGTGTCGGTCTCGACGGTGGCCAGGCCGCTGGCGTCCTCGAGCTTCAGGACGGCGACGTCGGTGTCCGGCTCGTAGCCGACGACATCGGCGACGTAGCTGGTTCCGGTGGCGGGGTCGGTGACCTCGACCTGGGTGCTGCCCTCGACGACGTGGTGGTTGGTCACGACGATCCCGTCCGAGCTGAGGACGAGTCCCGTGCCGGCGGCCTCGCCGGTGCCGTAGTCGACGATGGTGTCGATCAGGACGACCCCGGTGGACTCACGGGCCGAGGCCAGGGTGGCGGTCGCTGACGAACTCGTGGCAGGGACGAGGTCGCCGCCGGGCGGGGGGCCGAACCGGACCGCGACGGCGGTTGCGGAAGCCACGGCGGTCGCAGGCAGGGCCGCCGACAGCAGGAAAAGGGGAGTGGCCGCCAGCGCGGCCGCGGTGCGGGTGAGCGGAGTCATGGGGTTCTCCTCGGGTGGTCGATGCGTCCACCGTGCGAGCCGATCCTGTGGCCCGGCCCGCACCGCGCCCGGAGGCGGCCGTGGCCCGGCTGTGAAGTCGCTGTGGACGGGTGGCCGCGTGGTGCCGGTTCGCGGCAGGATGCGGTCATGGCTGAGCTGGTGGCGCTCTACGGCGAGGACGGGCAACCGACCGGCGAGGTGGTCGAGCGGGCGCGGATGCGGGCGGAGAACCTGCGTCACGCCGCCACCCACGTGGTGGTGAGGAGCCCGTCCGGGCTGGTGTACGTCCACCGCCGCACCGACACCAAGGACGTCTACCCCGGACGGTACGACTTCACCGCCGGCGGGGTGCTGCAGGCCGGTGAGGACCCGTTGGCCGCCGCGGTCCGGGAGGTCGAGGAGGAACTCGGGGTGGCCGGGGTTGCGCTGGTGCCGCTGTTCGAGGCCGACTACGCCGACGCCCAGACCCGTTTCCACGCCTTCTGCTACTCCTGCACCTGGGCCGGTCCGGTCCGCTGGCAGCCGGAGGAGGTGGCGTGGGGGGAGTGGGTGACTCCGCTGCGGCTGCTGGAGATGATCGGGGAGCTGCCGTTCATGCCGGACGCGGTGGCGAACCTGCGGCCGTGGCTCGACAGCCTGGCCTGAGGCCCGGCAGGACCCGACCGGGCGTCGCCGCGATCAGCGGGCGGCGGGGTCGCTCGAGGCTCGCACCACCAGCGACGGCGGCAGCACGACGTTCTGGTGGACGTGCGACTCGTCGCCGGCGGAGTGCTCGAGCAGCAGGTTGGCCGCCCGGTAGCCGATCTCGTAGATCGGCTGGCGCACGGAGGTCAGCGGGACGATCCAGTCGGCCGCAAAGGTGATGTCGTCGTACCCGACCAGGGCGACGTCCTCCGGCACCCGGACGCCGGCCTGGGCCAGCCCGCGGTAGACCCCGAAGGCGAGCATGTCGTTGCCGCAGAACACGGCTCCGGGCATCCCCCTTGCCAGCAGGCGCTCGGCCGCGAGCATGCCGTCGCGAATGCCGATCGCGGCCACGCTCTCCTCGATCAGCGACCGGGCAGGGTCGAGCCCGGCCTCGACCAGGGCCGCCCTTGCCCCCTGGCTGCGCTGGGCGAACTGGTGCAGCAGGGTGGGGCCGCCGACGAAGGCGATCCGGTCGTGGCCCAGGTCGAGCAGGTGCCGGACGGCGAGCTTCGCCCCGGCGACGTGGTCGGCCGACACCGAGCAGGTGTCCGATCCGTCCCGGTAGTCGAGGAAGACCAGCGGCAGCCGTTGCTCGCCCAGCCACTCCCGCAGCAGCGGGGCCTCGGCGGTGGCGGGGGTGAGCAGGACGCCGCGGACGCGCTGCGCCGACAGCATCTGCAGCAACTGCGCCTCCCGGTCCCTCGAGTTCTCGGAGTCGCACAGGATCATCACGTGGCCGGCCTCGTTGGCGGCCCGTTCGACGGCGCTGGCGGCCTCCATGAAGAACGGGCTCATGATGTCCAGCACGATCAGGCCGATCACCTGGCTGGAGGCGCCGGTGAGGACACGGGCCTGCTGGTTGGGCACGAACCCGAGTTCCGAGATCGCCTTCTCCACCGCGGCCCGGGTGTGGCGACGCACCATCTCGGGGTGGTTGATGGTGTTGGAGACGGCGCCGACCGAGACGCCGGCGAGCGCCGCTACATCGCGGATGCTGACCGACGACCGGGCCGGTCCGGCCTCATGCCTGTCCCTGGCCACCGAGTCCCCTCCTCCCCGTCGCGCCGCTGCCGGGTGCACCGCGGCAGGGAACCAGGCGGTGTCCAAACCGTTATCTGATTCTGCGCTGAATCTAGTGCGAGCGGGTGCCTTCGAGTGTACCTTTTGAAGCGGTTCAAGAAATGAACCGCTTCAAACAGCAGAGTCGCTGCGAGGAGAGGGGACCATGAGTCCAACCGAGGTCCGGCGCTGGTACGTCCCGGACGCCTACATCCCGCCGGTCAGCACCGGCCCGGAGCCGTCGCACGAGTCGATCTGCGTGCTCAACGACACCGGCCGGCCGGCGGAACTGGTGATCACCGCCTACTTCGCCGACCGGGACCCGCAGCGGTCCGCACCGATCCCGCTGGCGGCCGACCGGGACGTCCACCTGCGGACCAGCCGGCCCGACCAGGTCGGCGGTCTGCAGCTCGAACCGGGCGTGCCGTACGGACTGGTCGTCGAGTCCGGCGCGGACCTGAAGGTCCAGTACAGCCGGCTCGACACCACCCAGGCGGCCTACACCCTGATGACCGCGATGCCGATTCCCACCGAAGCGCGCTGAGCCGCGGTTCACGACCTGACAACGCAACGAGTAAGGAGAGAGTTCATGAAGCAAGGACGCTTTGTGGGCGGGGCGATGGCCGCCGCGCTCGCGCTGAGCCTGACCCTGACCGCCTGTGCCGGTAGCCCGGCCCCGAGCGGGAGCGCCCCGGCCGACGGCGACTTCACCATCGCCGTCGTTCCCAAGGACGCCACCAACCCGTGGTTCGTCCGGATGGAGGAGGGCGTCAAGAAGTACGCCGCCGACACCGGCCTCAACGTCTTCCAGAAGGGCCCGGCCGAGACCGACGCCACGATGCAGGCCCAGGTGATCCAGGACCTGATCGCCCAGGGCGTGGACGCGATCGCCGTCGTCCCGGTCGACCCCGGGGCGCTGGAGACCGTGCTCAAGGAGGCGATGGACGCCGGGATCGTCGTCGTGACGCACGAGGGCGCCAGCCAGCAGAACACGATGTACGACATCGAGGCCTTCAACAACGCCGACTACGGCGCCTTCATCATGGACAACCTCGCCGAGGCGATGGGTGGCGAGGGCCTGTACACGACGATGGTCGGCCACGTCACCAACGCCTCCCACAACGAGTGGGCCGACGGTGGCGTCGCGCACCAGGCCGAGGCCTACCCGAACATGACCCTGCTCGAGGCCGAGCCACGGGTCGAGTCCCAGGACGACGGTGAGGTCGCCTACCAGACGGCCAAGGAGCTGCTGAAGAAGTACCCCGACCTCAAGGGCATCATGGGCACCTCCTCCTTCGATGCTCCCGGCGTCGCCCGGGCGATCGAGGAGCTCGGCCTGAAGGGCAAGGTGTTCACCGCCGGCACCGGCATGCCCGCCGCCAACAAGCAGATCCTGGTCGACGGCTCGGTGTCCGCGCTGACGCTGTGGGATCCGGCCGACGCCGGGTACGCCATGGCCGAGCTGGCCCGCAAGATCCTGGCCGGCGAGGAGATCGGCGACACCGTCGACCTCAAGGTCAAGGGCTACGAGGCGATGAAGTTCGCCGAGGGCAGCGACAAGGTGCTCGAGGGCAACGGCTGGGTCGTCATCAACAAGGACAACGTCGACAGCTTCGGCTTCTGACCCACGACCGGCGGCGGGAGGGTTCGCCCTCCCGCCGCCGGCACCGGGCGTGGCGGGAAAGGAAACATCGGTGGCCGACAGCGTCATCGCAGTGCGCGGTGTGACCAAGTCGTTCTCGGGCGTGAAGGCCCTCAAGGGGGTCGACCTGGAGATCCGTCCGGGCGAGATCCACTGCCTCGCCGGTGAGAACGGCAGCGGCAAGTCGACCCTGATCAAGGTGATCTCCGGCGTCTACACGCCGGACGAGGGGACGATCGAACTGAACGGCACCGCCCACTCCCGGCTGGCGCCGATCGACGCCATCATGGGCGGGGTCCAGGTGATCTACCAGGACTTCTCGGTGTTCCCGAACCTGTCGGTGATGGAGAACCTCGCGCTCAACACCGAGCTCGCGTCCAAACGGAAGCTGGTCAACTGGCGCCGGTTCCGGCGGATCGCCGAGGAGGCGGTCGCGCAGATCGACTTCAAGGTCGACCTGGACGCCAGGGTCGGCACCCTCTCGGTCGCCGACCGGCAACTGGTGGCGATCTCCCGCGCCCTGATGCACGACGCGAAGCTCATCATCATGGACGAGCCCACCACCGCCCTGACGAAGAAGGAGGTGGACGCGCTCTTCCGGATCATCCTCGACCTCAAGGCACGCGGGATCTCGATCCTGTTCGTCAGCCACAAGCTTGAGGAGGTGTTCGAGATCAGCGAGCGGTTCACCATCCTGCGCAACGGCGAGGTCGCGGCGACCTGCCTTCCCGAGGAGCTCGACCGCCGCAAGTTCTCCTACTTCATGACCGGCCGCGAGTTCGAGGACGGCCGCTTCACGCTGACCAACCGCTCCGACGAGCCGGTGCTGGAAGCCACCGGACTCGGCCTGCAGGGCGGGTTCGAGGACGTCACCTTCGCCCTCCACGGCGGCGAGATCCTCGGCATCACCGGGTTGCTCGGCTCCGGCCGCACCGAACTCGCGCTCACCCTGTTCGGGGCGTTCCGCGCCGACGCGGGCGAACTGAGGATCAAGGGCCGGCCGGTCACCTTCCACGGCGTCCGGGACGCGGTCGACGCAGGGGTGGGCTACGTCCCCGAGGACCGCCTCACCGAGGGTCTCTTCCTGGAACGCTCGATCGGCGACAACATCGTGATCGCCGAGATCGACAACGTAGCCGTCTCCGCGGGGGTCTACGACGACACCCGCAAGCGCGCCGAGGCCGACCGCTGGATCTCGGAGCTGCGGATCGCCGCGCACGACCAGGACAACGCCGCCAGCACCCTCTCCGGCGGCAACCAGCAGCGGATCGTGCTGGCGAAGTGGCTTGCCACCCGGCCCGACATCCTGATCCTGAACGGGCCGACCGTCGGCGTCGACATCGGGTCCAAGCACGACATCCACCAGATCCTGCAACAACTCGCCGGGGAGGGGATCGCGGTCATCGTGATCTCGGACGACATCCCCGAGGTGATCCAGAACTGCAACCGCATCCTGCTCCTGAAGGCCGGGCGGATCGTGCAGGAACTCGACCCCGCCACCACCTCTGAGGCGCAGCTCGCCGCGCTGATGACCAGCGACACCACGGGAGGCCAGCAGTGATCAAGAGGTTCCTGGCACGGGCGGTGCGCTCGAACGAGTTCTACGTCCTGCTCGTGATCGTCGCCCTCGGGGTCGTGATCCAGGTCCGCAGCGGCCAGTTCTTCACCGCCAACAACCTTGTCGACATCGCCAACGCGATGGTGGTGCCCGGGCTGTTCGCGATCGGCGCATTCCTGGTGATCGTGTCCGGCGGGATCGACGTCTCGTTCCCCGCGCTGGCCTCGCTCGCGGTGTACGCCACCACCCGCGTGCTGGTCGACACCGGCTACACCGGCGGCGTCTGGCTCCCGTTCCTGCTCGCGATGGTGCTCGGCGGCCTGCTCGGCGCGTTCAACGGCCTGTTCATCGCCCGGCTCGCGCTGCCGACGCTGATCATCACCCTCGGCACCGCCAGCGTCTTCTCCGGCGTGATGCAGGGCGTGCTCAACTCCGTCCAGATCCCCAACATCCCCCCCTCGATGGAGGCGTTCGGGACCGCCACGCTGTTCGTGGCCAGGAACCCGGAGTCCGGGCTGACCTCGAACATGCCGGTGTCGTTCCTGATCCTCGTGGCCGTCCTCGCACTCGCCTTCGTGCTACTGCGGTTCACGATGTTCGGACGCGGCATCTACGCCATCGGCGGCGACGAGAGCGCCGCGGCCAGAGCCGGCTTCAAGGTGCGGCGGATCAAGTTCTGGCTCTACGTGATCGTCGGCGTGATCGCCGCCGTCGCCGGCCTGATCCGGACCTCGATGATGGGCCAGATGCACCCGACGAACCTGCTCGGGATGGAGATGATGGTGATTGCCGCGGTCGTCCTCGGCGGCACCGCCATCACCGGCGGCACCGGCTCGCTGACCGGGGTGATGCTCGGCACCCTGCTCATCACGATCGTCCAGAACAGCATGATCCTGATCGGGATCCCGACCTTCTGGCAGGGCTTCTCGCTCGGCCTGCTGATCATCGTCGGGACCGGGATCTCGGCAGTCCAGCTGGCCCGATCAGGCAACCGTCTCCGGGCAGCGGTGTGAAGGAGAGAGCTGACATGACCTCGAACATCCTGGAGTCGCGTCCCGTCCGGGCGATCACCCGGGACAGCCACCTCGTCCGGCTGCTCGGGATGCTGGTGGCGATCGTCGCCCTGTTCGCCCTGGTGAAGCCCGAGAGCTTCCTCAACCTGCGGACCTGGCAGTCGATGGCGATCCAGTTCCCCGAGTACGGCCTGCTCGCGCTCGGCGTGATGCTCACGATGATGACCGCCGGGATCGACCTGTCGGTCGTCGGGATCGCGAACATGACCTCGATCGGCGCCGCCGTGCTGATGCTGTCGCTCGCCCCAGAGGGTGCCTCGGGCGGCCAGGTGGCACTGGCGATCGCGGTCTCGATCGCCTTCGCCCTGGTCGTCGGCGCCCTGGCCGGCACCCTCAACGGCCTGCTGGTGGCGAAGGTGAGGATCCCGCCGATCCTCGTCACCCTCGGCACCCTCGAGCTGTTCACGGGGATCGCGATCATCATCACCGCAGGCAAGCCGGTCAGCGGCCTCCCGCCAGCCTACGGAGAGGTCTTCGCAGGCAAGCTGTTCGGCGTCGTCCCGGTGCCGGTGATCGTCTTCGCGTTCGCCGTCGCCGTCGTCGGGCTCGTGATGAACAAGACGGCCTTCGGCACCAAGATCCTGATGCTGGGCACGAACGCCACCGCGGCCAGGCTGAGCGGCCTGAACACCACAGGGCTGCTGGTGCGCACCTACCTGTTCTCCGGCGTGCTGGCGTCCCTCGGCGGGCTCGTGATGCTCGCGAACTACAACTCCGCCAAGGCCGACTACGGCTCCACCTACACCCTGCTGACGGTCCTGATCGTGGTGCTGGGCGGGGTCAACCCGAACGGCGGCAGCGGCCGGCTGTTCGGGGTCGTGCTCGCCGTCCTGATCCTGCAGGTGCTGTCGTCGGGGCTCAACATGTTCCCCAACGTCAGCAACTTCTACCGGCCGCTGATCTGGGGCGGCGTGCTGCTGGCCGTCATGGCCGCCAACTACTTCTCGAAGGACGGTCCGCTCCTTCGCCGATTCAGCAGAAAGGAACGTTCGGCATGAGGACAGTCAAGGACCGGTGCGTGGTGATGGGCGCCGACTTCGCGGGCTTCCCGCTGAAGGAGGCGGTCAAGGCTCACCTGATCGAGCGCGGCTGGACCGTCGAGGACGTCACCCCGACCCTGGCGAGCGCCGACATGTACCACCGGGTCGGCTTCCGGGTCGGCGCCAGGATCGCCGAGCGCGAGTACGAGAAGGCGCTGGCCTTCTGCGGCACCGGGATGGGGATCCACATCGCGGCGTCCAAGCTTCCGCACGTCCACGCCGCGGTCGCCGAGACCCTGCCGGCGGCGAAGCGGGCGGCGACCGCCAACAACGCCAACCTGCTCGCGATGGGGGCCTTCTACACCGCCCCCCGGCTGGCGATGGCGATGGCCGACGCCTTCCTCGAGTCCTCCCTCGGCGAGGGCTACGAGGACTGGGAGGGGTTCTACGAGTACCACCTGATCGGGTACCAGGAGTGCGAGGACTTCGACTACGAGGCCTACCGCGCCAACGGGTTCGCCGTCCCGAGCCCCGCCTCGGCGCCACTCGGGCCGGAGCCGCGGGGCCTGGCGTACTGAGCCCGGCCGGACGAGGAGGAACCCGATCACCCGGATCCTGCTGGCGGGGGAGTCCTGGATCTCGCAGTCCACCCATTTCAAGGGTTTCGACAGCTTCACCTCGGTGGTCTTCGAGCGGGGAGCGGACGCGTTCATCGCCGCCGCCGCCCGCACCGGGATCGAGGTCGAGCAGCTGTACGCCCACGACGTCCCCGAGCGGTTCCCCGACACCGTCGAGGAACTGGCCGGCTACGACGCCGTGCTGTTGTCCGACATCGGCGCCAACTCGTTCCTGCTGCCCCCGGCCACCTGGGTCGGCGGACGCTCCCGGCCGAACCGGCTCGAGGTGATCGGCGAGTACGTCCGGGCCGGCGGCGGGCTGATGATGGCCGGCGGCTACCTCAGCTTCCAGGGCTTCCAGGCGCGTGCCAACTTCGCCCGGACCCCGCTCGCGGACCTGTTGCCGGTGCAACTGCTCGACTGCGACGACCGGGTGGAGTGCCCGCAGGGCGTCCGTCCGGTCGCAGCGGACGCGGGCCTACTGGCGTCCGCGATCCAGGGCGCTCCCGACCTGCTCGGCTACAACCGCGTGCTGGCCCGGCCGCAGGCTCAGGTGCACGCCAGTGTCGGGCAGGACGTCCTGATCGCCACGATGGCGGTCGGCGCGGGCCGCAGCCTGGTCTGGACCTCCGACATCGGGCCGCACTGGTGCCCGACCCCCTTCCTGGAGTGGGACGGGTTCGCGCCGTTGGTGGACGCGATGCTGCGCTGGGGGGCCGCCGCCTGACGTCTCCTCCGCCTGGCCGCCCCTCGCCGACAGCCAGCCTCCGCGCGCGACAGCCAGTGCCCGGGGGCTGGCTGTCGGCGGTGGTGGGTGTCGTGGGTCGTTGAGGGCCGGCCTTCGTGGGTGAGGGCCAGTGCCTGGGGGCTGGCTGTCGGTGGTGGTGGGTGGTGTGGGTCGTTGAGGGCCGGCCTTTGTGGGTGAGGGCCAGTGCCTGGGGGCTGGCTGTCGGTGGTGGTGGGTGGTGTGGCTTGCCAGCGGTGGAGGGGTGTGGCACCCTGAACCGCGTCCCCGCGGAGGTTCCGCGATGCCAGGGGACCACGGACAGGAACGGCATGCGCGAACTCGGAAGCACTCCGACCACGCACTGACGCTCGGCCTGTCCAGGCTTCGAGGTCGGTGCACCCACCAGACCTCAGGGAGCCTTCCATGCCTGCACCGCTGTCCGCGGTCGTCCTCGACGACCTCTCCTTCACCTGGCCGGACGGTAGCCCCGCCCTGCGCCACCTCACCGGCACCTTCGCCCGCGGCCGCACCGGCCTGATCGGGCTCAACGGCGCCGGCAAGTCCACCCTGCTGCGCCTGGTGGCGGGCCGGCTGACGCCCTCCGCCGGCACGATCACCACCCTCGGCGCGGTGGACTACCTGCCTCAGGACCTCACCCTCGGGGTGGACGCCACCCTGGCCGACCTGCTCGGCATCCGGCCGGTACTGGACGCCGTCGCGGCGATCGCGGCCGGCGACCCCGACCCCCGCTGGTTCGACGCCGTCGGAGACGACTGGGACATCGAGCAGCGCTCGGTCGCCGCGCTCGCCGAGACCGGCCTGCCGACCGACCTGGGACGCGGCGTGGGCACGCTCTCCGGGGGCGAGGCCGTGCTCGCCGCGATCACCGGCATCCGGCTGCGCGGCGCACCGGTCGCGCTGCTCGACGAGCCGACGAACAACCTCGACGGGGACTCCCGCGAGCGGCTGTACGCCCTGGTGCGCTCCTGGCGGGGAACGCTGGTAGTGGTCAGCCACGACACCGGCCTGCTCGAACTCATGGACTCCACAGCAGAGCTCCGCGACCACGGACTGGTCGTCTTCGGCGGCCCGTACGGCGAGTACCGGGCCGCTGTCGAGCGGGAGCAGGAGGCCGCCCGGCAGGCGCTGCGGACAGCCGAGCAGCTCCTGCGGGTCGAGCGCCGCCAGCGCATCGAGGCCGAGCAGAAGATCGCCCACGGCGAGCGGCAGGGACGCAAGGACAAGGCCAACCGCAAGTTTGTCACGGCGGCCATCAACAACCGCCGCAACTCCGCGGAGAAGACCGCCGGCGCCAGGCGGGGGCTGCTGGACGCCAGGGTGGCCGCCGCCAGGGTCGCTGTCGAACAGGCCGAGCTCCGGGTCCGCGAGGACGCCCAGCTCCGGCTGGATCTGCCGGATCCCGCCGTCCCGGCC
>JAVHXR010000004.1:0-3065 GCA_031119515.1 Propionicimonas sp. | reverse complement strand
CGCCGGATCGCGGAACTGGTCGGTTCCGACGGCCGCGGGGTGGTGGTCCGGGGACCGGAGCGGATCGCCCTCACCGGGCCGAACGGGGTCGGCAAGACGACCCTCGTCGAGCAGTTGGTGAACCACCGGGGCGGCCCGCAGGGGGCTGCATCGGCGAACCCGCTCACCGATCGGGTCGGCTACCTCCCGCAGCGCCTGGACGGGCTGGCCGAGGACCGCAGCGTGCTGGACAACGTCCAGGCCGCAGCTCCGCAGGTCGCTCCGGGGCTGCTGCGCAACCGGTTGGCCAGGTTCCTGCTGCGCGGGGACGCGGTGGAGCGCCCGGTGGCCACCCTGTCCGGCGGGGAGCGGTTCCGGGTGGCCCTGGCCCGCGTGCTGCTGGCCGACCCGCCCGCGCAACTGCTGGTGCTCGACGAGCCGACCAACAACCTCGACCTGGCAAGCGTCGAGCAACTGGTCGCCGCCCTGGCGGGCTACCGGGGTGCGCTGCTGGTGGTGTCCCACGACCGCGGCTTCCTGCGCCGGCTGGGGCTGGATGCCGAGGTCGTCCTCGAGGCGGACGGGAGGCTGCGCGTGCTGCGACCGTGATCGCGGCCGTCCGCTGGCGGACCGCCGGACGACCCGCGTCCCGATCTGTGCTGGACTAGCACCACCCACCCGGTCTCTGGTCGGTGAAGGAGTCTGGTTTGAAGCTCGAAGGTGTGGAACTGCGTCGGATCGCGATGCCGCTGGTGACCCCCTTCCGGACGTCGTTCGGTACCCAGGCCGAGCGCGACATCCTGTTGGTGAAGGTGATGGCGGGCGGGGTCGAAGGCTGGGGTGAGTGCGTCGCGATGAACGACCCGCTCTACTCCTCGGAGTACGTCGACGGCGCGGTGGACGTGCTGCGGCGCTACTTCGTCCCTGCCCTCGCCGCGCACGGCCACCTGACCGGGGCGGACGTGGCCCCCGTCCTCGCCCGCTTCAAGGGGCACCGGATGGCGAAGGCCGCGCTGGAGATGGCGGTGCTGGACGCGGAGCTGCGTGCCGCCGACAGGTCGTGGGGCGAGGAGCTCGGCGCGGTTCGCGACCGGGTGCCGTCCGGGGTGTCGGTCGGCATCTTCGACACCATTCCCGAACTGCTCGCCGCGGTCGGCGGCTACCTCGAGGCGGGCTACGTCCGGATCAAGCTCAAGATCGAGCCCGGCTGGGACATCGAGCCGGTCCGTGCCGTCCGGGAGGCGTTCGGGTACGGATTCCCGCTGCAGGTGGACGCCAACACCGCCTACACCCTCGACGATGCTGCCCAGCTGGCCCGGCTGGACGAGTTCGACCTGCTGCTGATCGAGCAGCCGATGGACGAGGAGGACGTCCTCGGCCACGCCAAGCTGGCGCGGCTGGTGACGACGCCGATGTGCCTGGACGAGTCGATAGTGTCGGCCGAGACCGCCGCGGCGGCGATCGAACTGGGCGCGGCGGCGATCCTCAACATCAAGCCGGGACGGGTTGGCGGCTACCTCGAGGCCCGCAGGATCCACGACGTCGCGGTCGGCCGTGGCGTCCCGGTGTGGTGTGGCGGGATGGTCGAGACCGGGCTCGGCCGCGCCGCCAACATCGCCCTCGCCGCGCTGCCGGGGTTCACCCTGCCGGGCGACGTCTCGGCCTCGGACCGGTTCTACCGCACCGACATCGTCCCGCCGTTCGTGCTGGAGGACGGCCACATTGCCGTCCCCACCGAGCCGGGCCTCGGTGTCGCGCCGATCCCCGAGGTGCTCCGCTCGGTGACCACCAGCGTGGAGTGGATCTCGCTCGCGAGCCGCTGACCCAGCGGCGCGAGCGGCCCGCCGGGGGCGGCGCACGCGACCAGAGCTCGCGACACCGTGCACCGGGCACCACGGCGACGATCTCGACGATCGACTCGTCGAGGGCCAGCCCCTGTGCGCGAGGGCCAGCCTCTGTGCGCGAGAGCCAGCGCCCAGGGCGTGGCCCTCGGCGCGGGGGACGGGTTCACCGCGCGTCGCTCCACCGCGCGGGCTGCCGGCGAGAAGGCGAGAGGGTGGAAGCGGTCGCATCCACGACGGCGACCGGGTCCGCCCGCGGGGGCAGGAAGAAGGGGGCGTCGCACGTCTGCGACACCCCCTCCGGAACTCCGACGGTGGCGCCCCCCCGGCTGCGCGACCCGAAAGGCCGCACCCCCCGTCGTGCTCGCAACTCCCCCCAGGCATTGCCGTGCACAGCATCGTTCCGACTAGAGAGAGCGGCGCTCTCCTCCCCTGATACATCCGGATCGGGGAATTCTTCGGAGAAGTTCCGCCGGCCTCGTCGCGGCCCTCAGAACCCCGAGCCGTGGCACTGGAACGGCGACAGCAGATCCACCGCGGCCAGCGCCTCGGCCGGGGACTGCCCGGCGGCCAGGCCGGCATGCACGGCGCCCAGCAGGTCGCAGGCGATGTCATCGGCCACCGCCGCCGGAGCGGCCACGACGCAGGCTGCGCCGGCGTGCAGCCACGCCCTCGTCATCCCGATCGCCTCCTCCCCCCAGCGGACGGACGAACGTCCCACCTCGCACGCCGACAGCACCACGACGTCCGGCACCCGCGGCATCCGGTCGATGTCGTAGCCGAAGAGCGTGCCGTCGGCCAGCTCGAGGCCGGAGAACAGCGGGTTGTCGACCGCGTGCCGGCCGTGCGCGGCGAGGTGCAGCACACCGACCCGGGACGCCAGCCCGGTCACCGCGTCGACCCCGGCTGCGGCGCCGCGCAGGACGGTGGCGCCGGGCCAGGCCGACGCGGCGACGGTGACCTCGTCGTCGCCGCGGTCGACCCCGGGCCCGACCGCGAAGCCGACCCCCGCGGCCGGCCCGCGTCCACGATCGCGGACCCAGCGGGTGGCGGACGTGGCCCTGGGGGTGGGGGACCGGTGCGTAGGATGGGGCGTTGATCAGGAACGACAGGCAGGAGCGGGCGTGGCCGAGCGCGACGTGGTGAGCGACCGCGTCCTGACCGTGCCCAACGTGATCAGCCTGGTCCGGCTGCTGATGGTGCCGGTCTTCGCGGTGCTGATCGCGGCGGGCCACGACGGCTGGG
>JAVHXR010000178.1 GCA_031119515.1 Propionicimonas sp. | reverse complement strand
TGCCAGGGTTGGTGTGGACGACGCTCATGACGTCCTGGGCGGTGTCCCGGTAGCCCAGCCCGACCCGGCCGCCGACCTCCACGAACGAGGCGAACCGCGACCACACCACGCAGGTCTCGGCCTGCAGCAGCGTCCAGCTGTTGAGCAGGGTGTTCATTGCGGCGGACGGGGTCTGCAGGGCGAAGACGGCCCGCTTGCGCTCCCAGTAGGCGGCGAGTTCTGCGATCGCGGCGTCGACAGCGGCCGGGTCGGCGTACCGCTCTCGGAGCCGGGTGCCGGCCTCGCGCCGTCCGTAGCCGAGGAGGTAGGCCAGCCGGACGGTCTCGCCCGGCGCCAGGGTCACCCGGTGGTGCAGCGCGCCGCAGTGGTTGCTCGTGGTGGCCTGCGAGCCGGAGCACTCGCCGCGCTCGACGGCGAGCGGGTTGGTCTCGGTCCGGTAGGGGCCGAGGAAGGAGTCCCGCAGGGTGTCGAAGCCGACCGGCTCGGCGGTGGCGGTGAAGTAGTGGTAGGTCCACGGCTCGTAGTAGAAGTCGTACTCCACCACCCCGTCGGCGTAGTCGGCGCCGGAGGCGTAGAGCGACATCTGGAAGTTCTCGTTGTCGATCTGGACGGAGTGGAAGGAGAACTCCACATACCCGAACAGCGACAGCGTGCGCGGCGCGGAGCCGGTGTTGGTGAGGGTGACGTCCCACACCTCGGCGTCCTCGCCGAGCGGGACGAAGACCCGCTGGCTGGCGTCGATGTCGCGGTAGCTCGACTCGAAGACCGAGTACGACAGCCCGTGCCGGGTGCGGTAGCCGGCCGCGTCGAGGGGCTTGCCGACCGGCTGCCAGGATGCCGACCAGTAGTCGCCGTCGGCGTCGTCGCGCAGGTACAGGTAGTGGCCCGGGCGGTCCAGCGGGACGCCGTTGGGCCGGAAGCGGGTCACCCGTCCCTGCTGGCTGGAGCGGTAGAAGCTGTACCCGCCGGCGTTCTGGTTGATGACGGTGCACCAGTCCTCGACGCCGAGGTAGTTGATCCACGACGCCGGGACGTCGACCCGGTCGACCACGTACTCCAGGCGGTCGTCGTCGAAGTGGCCGTAACGCATCTGCTGGATCTCCTTGTGCGGTTCAGGGGGACGGTTCCGAAAGCGGTTCAGGGGGACGGTTCCGAAAGCGGTTCAGGGGGACGGTTCCCAACCCGACTCACCGGGGACGCTCCTCGGAGCGGGTCAGCGGGACCGTTCCATCGGCGATCCGGCGGGTCTGTCCCCGCGAACCGGTTTCGGAACCGTCCCCGGTGATTCGGGTTGGGGACCGTCCCCGCGAACCGGCTCCGGAACCGTCCCCGGTGAACCAGGGGCGGGGTCGCCGGACGCGAACGCCTCGAGCCAGGTGATGAGGCGGTCGGCCTTCTCGGGGGTCTCGGCCTCGACGAACATCCGCAGCACCGGCTCGGTGCCGGAGAAACGGAGCAGCGCCCAGGCGCCGCCCTCGAGGTGGATCTTGATGCCGTCGTAGCTGTCGATCCGGGTCACCGGGTAGCCGGCGACCTCCCGCGGCGCGGCGGTCGCCATCCGGCGCGGCAGCTCCACCCGCAGGTCCGGGGTGGCGGGGACGCCGTGCTCGCGCTGGTGGAGACGTCCGGTGATCGCGTAGACCGTCTCCAGCAACTCGCCCAGCCGCTTGCCGGTGCGGGCGAGCATCTCCACCACCAGCGCGCAGGCGAAGACGCCGTCCTTGCCCTTGATGTGCCCGCGGACGGTGAGGCCACCCGAGCTCTCCCCGCCGAGGACGGCGTCGATCTCGTCCATCCCGGCGGTGATGTGCTTGAACCCGACCGGCACCTCCCGGTGCTGTTCCCCGAACGCGTCGGCCAGCCGGTCCAGCAGGTGCGTTGTCGCCAGGTTGCGGACGACGCCGCCCCGCTCGCCGCGCACCTCGTGCAGGTACCAGTAGATCAACAGCAACAGGTCGTCGGTCGAGATGAACCGGCCCTGCTCGTCGATGATCGCGATCCGGTCGGCGTCCCCGTCGGTCGCCATTCCGAGGTCGAACCGGCGGCCACCGTTGCGCACGATGTCGATCAGGGTCGACAGCCGTTCCGGGTCCGGGGCGGGGGAGCGGCCGCCGAACAGCGGGTTGTGACGGTCGTGGATGAACTCGGTCCGGCAGCGGGCGTCGGACAGGATCGTGCCGAGGGTGAGCTGGGAGGTGCCGTACATCGCGTCCACCACCACCCGCAGCCCGGCCCGACGGATCACCTGGACGTCCACGATCCGCTCGATCGCGTCGATGTAGGGGTTGGTGAGGTCGATCTCGGTGACCAGCCCGACGGCGGTGGCCAGGTCGAGCCCGATCGAGACCACGTCGGCCTGGCTGAAGCCGTTCGCCTCGGCCGTCAGCGCCCCGGTCTCGTCCTCCAGCGGCAGCGAGCCGTCGGCCCGGAAGACCTTCAGCCCGTTCCACTGCGGCGGGTTGTGGGACGCGGTGAAGACCAGGCTGTAGGCCGTCCCCAGGTAGGGGGCGGCGAAGGTCACCAGCGGGGTGGGCACGTCCTCGGTCAGCAGGTGGACGTGGATGCCGTTCCCGGCGAACACCTCGGCCGCGGCGACCACGGACTCCCGTGACAGGAAGCGGCGGTCGCCGCCGATCACGACGCCCATCCGCTCCCGGCCGGAACGGGTCACCTCGTTGGCTATCGCCTGGCACAGCCGTCGCACGTTGTGGATGGTGAAGCCCTCGCCGATGAGCGCCCGCCAGCCGCCGGTACCGAAGCTGATCTCGCCGGTCTCGACGGCGTGCTGGGGGGCGAAGAGCCGCTTCAGGACGATGTCGGCCGCGGCCTGGAGCTCCTCGTCGGAGTTGATCCCCTGCACCTCGCCGGCGTCCACGATCGCGTACGAGGCCAGCGTCCCGCCCTGGCCGATCAGCCGCTGGGCGAGCTCGGTGAGGCGGTGCTCGCCGGAGGCCGCCATGATGTCGAGTTCCGGGATCAGCAGGGCGTTGTCGACGACGTAGGCGCCGACGTTCACCTCGGTGATCTGCTCGCTGTCTGCCGACAGGTCGGCCCCGTCGACGATCCCGGTGATCTGGCCGTCGCCGTCGCGCCGGATCCGGCCGTAGTCCAGGCCCTCGGCGAGGACGGCGGTGAGCAGCGAGAACGGTGCGGCCTTCAGCCGGTGCCGCCACAGCAGCCCGCGGAAGGATGCCGACCGCAGCAGCGGGGTGTCGCCGTAGGCGATCAGGACGTCACCGTCGAAGCCCTCCAGCTCGAACCGTGCGCAGCGGACGGCGTCGCCGGTCCCGGCCTGGACTGTCTGCACGACATAGTTCCAGCCCTCGCCGAGATGTGCCCGGACGGAGGGGTCGTGCTCGGCGACGACCACGATGACGTCCTGCTTCGGGACGACGGCGGTGACATTGGCCAGGGTCTGCTCGATGACGGTCGAGCCGGCCAGTGGCTGCAGCAGCAGGTCGCGGGTGGCGACATCGTGCCCGGCCGCCAGCACCACCGCCCTGAGGGCGCGTTTCGCGGTCGTCACGTCAGGCCACCTGGACGGTGTCGGTACGGGCACGGAGCTCCTTCTTGCGGCCGACCACGGCGGCGCCGATCGCGGCGACCGGGGCGGCGGAGGGCAGTTCGACCAGCCGGTCGGCCACCGCCAGGCCGGCCAGGAAGGCGGAGCCGACGGCGCGTCGGCGGAGTTCGTCGGCGACCATCGGACGCAGCCACGACGCGGCCTTGAGGATGCCGCCGCCGAGGACGACGGCGGAGGAGTCGTAGGCGATCACGACCAGCGTGAGGGTGGTCGCCAGCGCTGCCACCAACCGGTCGCGTTCGGCGGCGGCCGCCGGGCGGGGGTCGGCGGCCAGGCTGGCCAGGTCCAGGCCGAGGGGGCCGAGCCGGCGGGCGAGATGCGGCCCGCCGACGACGGTCTCGAGGCAGCCGCGCTGGCCGCAGCCGCACAGTTCCCCGGCAGGGTCGATGGCGAGGTGGCCGATCTCGCCGGCGCCGTTGCGGGCCCCGCGGACCAGCCGGCCGTTGCTGACGGCGGCCGCCGCGAGGCCGGTGCCCAGGTTGACGTAGGCCAGGTCGCGGTAGCCCTTTCCGAGCGAGAGCCCGGCGCCGAGAGCCGTCGCCTTGACGTCGTTCTCGACCCGGACGGCCGGGGTGAAGTCGGCGGCGAGCAGCCCGGTCAGGTCGGTGCGGGTGATGCCGAGGTTGACCGCGGTCTCGACCACCCCGGAGGTGTGGTCGACGAAGCCGGGGATGCCGAGGCCAACCGAGGCGTAGTGCGACGGGTCGACGCCGAGGTCGGAGGCGAGCGCAGCGGCGACGGCGAGCACCGTCCGCCGCACCCCGGCGTCCGAGGTCTCGGTGGGCAGCACGCGTTCGGCGAGGATGCGGTCGGTGGCGTCCAGGACGAGGCCGTGCGCCTTCGTCCCGCCGATGTCGATGCCCAGGCTCAGCACGGGCCGATCAGGAACAGCAGCCACCGCTCAGCCCTTCACCGCGCCGGCCACCAGGCCGGAGGTCAGCCGGCCCTGGACCAGCATGAAGAAGACGATCACCGGGATCGCCACGAGCGTCGAGGAGGCCATCACCTGGCCCCAGTCGGTGGCCCGGTTGGCGCTCTGCAGGATGAACGAGCGCAGCCACAGCGGCAGCGTCATCGCGTCCTCCTTCTGCAGGATGACGAGGGCGACGGTGAACTCGTTCCAGGCCTGGAGGAAGGCGTAGACGCCGGACGCGATCAGGCCGGGGGCAAGCAGCGGGAAGGTCACCCGGAAGAACGCCTGGGTGCGGGTGCAGCCGTCCACCATGGCGGCCTCCTCGAGGTCGGCCGGGATGCCGGCGACGAAGCCGCGCAGCATCCAGATCGTGAACGGGATCACCGCCGCGATGTAGATCAGCGACACCCCGAGCACGTTGTTGAGCAGTCCGACGGTGCTCATCAGCTTGTACTGGGCGATGAACAGTCCCTCGGCCGGCAGCATCTGGATGAACAGCAGAGCCAGCACGAAGGTGGTGCGGCCGCGGAACCGGAACCGGCTGATCGCGAGCGCGCCCAGGAAGGCGAACAGCAACGCGACGGCGACGGTGAGCAGGGTGATCGCGAGGCTCATCTGGAGGGCACCGTAGAACCGGCCGTCGGCGACGACCGCCGCGAAGTTGTCGAACGAGCCGCCGAAGGGCAGGAACCGCGGGGTGACCGACTGCAGCACTGCGTTCGGCAGCAGCGAGGAGTTCACCATCCAGTAGACCGGGAACACCCAGACCAGGGCGATCGCGACGGCGAGGACGCTCAGCAGGACCCTTCCCGGGCGGATCCGCTGGCGGGGCCGGTCTGCGGCTCGGGTGGTCGGGGCTGTGGTGGCCGTGGGTGCTGTTGCGGTGGCCATGTCAGGAGTCCTCCTTCAGCAGCTGGACGACGTAGAACGCGCTCATCGCGATCGTGAGCACGAGGACGAAGACCGACAGCGCCGAGGCCATGCCGAAGTCGCTGGAGGCGACGCCGAGCCGGTAGATGTAGGTGCCGAGCAGGTCGGTGCTGGTGACCGGGGCGCCGGCGTCCTGGAGCATCCTGATCTGGGTGAACACCCGCAGGTCCCAGATCAACTGGAGCAGCAGCACGATCATCAGCACGGGCCGGATCATCGGCATGATGATGTAGAGGAAGCGACGGGTCCCGGACGCCCCGTCCAGGGCGGCGGCCTCGAGCACCTCGTCGGAGACCTGGGTGAGGCCGGCGTAGACCGAGAACGCCACGAACGGGACCGACATCCAGACCACGATCACCGTGGCCACGAAGTAGAAGCTGAGCGGCTCGGCGAGCCAGTTGTGGTTGGTGTAGTCCAGTCCGACGGCGGTCAGCAGCCAGTTGATCACGCCGCGGCGCCAGTCGAACAGCCAGGTCCACACCGTCATCGCGGCGACCACCGGCATCGCCCAGGCGACCAGCAGCGCGATCTGGAGCGTCAGCCGGACGGCCTTGCCGACGGCGGTCATCAGCAGCGCGAGCAGGACGCCGATCACGACGGTGAGCGCGGCGTTGACCAGGCAGAAGGCGATCGAGCGGAGGACAACCGCCC
>JAVHXR010000177.1:2179-6087 GCA_031119515.1 Propionicimonas sp. | reverse complement strand
CGAGCTTCTGGGCGGCGACGCTGCGTGACCACAGCCCGTCCGGAGCGGCGCCCACGCTGGCCAGGCACCCGGGAGGGCTCGCGTTGGTGGACGTCTTCGACGTCACCTTCGCCGGCTTCGGCGGCCACCCGATCAAGGCCTGGCTGCTGCTGCCGGCCGGAGCCGGCGAACCACTCCCTGGGGTCGTGGAGTTCATCGGTTACGGCGGCGGACGCGGCCTGCCGCACGAGAAGCTCGCCTGGGTGAACGCCGGCTACGCCCACCTCCTGATGGACACCCGCGGCCAGGGCTCGGTCTGGGGTGCCGGTGGCGACACCACCGACCCGATCGGCGCCGGCCCGGCGGTGCCGGGGTTCATGACCCGTGGGGTCGAGTCTCCGGAGACCTACTACTACCGGCGGGTGTTCGTGGACGGGGTCCGGGCGGTCGAGACGATGCGGTCGCTGCCGCAGGTCGACCCTGCCCGGGTGGCGGTGACCGGCGGCAGCCAGGGCGGCGGGATCTCGATCGCCGTGGCGGGTCTTGTGGACGGGCTCGCCGGAGCGATGCCCGACGTCCCGTTCCTGTGCCACTTCGACCGGGCCGTCGGCCTCACCGACGCCGACCCGTACCGCGAGATCGTCCGGTACCTGGCGGTGCATCGCGGCGCTGACGAGCAGGTGTTCCGGACGCTCTCGTACTTCGACGGGGTCAACTTCGCCCGGCGTTCCACCGCGCCGGCACTGTTCTCGGTCGCCCACCTGGACGAGATCTGCCCGCCGTCGACGGTGTTCGCGGCCTTCAACCACTGGGCGGGCGGGCCGTCCGAGATCGTCGAGTACCCGTTCAACAACCACGAGGGCGGCGGCGGACGGCACTGGCCGCGCCAGGCGGAGTGGCTGGCCGCCAGGCTGGCGGGCTGAACTCGTCCCGATTCGGTCACCAGGGGGCCGTGGCTGGCGACTATGTCGGCAGCGGCCTCCTGGAGACAGTTTCTGGCGGGTCCTCTGATGTGGGGCAGGAGCCGGGTGCGGAATACCTGGACGGGCGCGCGGGCTTGTCGAAGGTATGAGTGAACCCGTGAAGGTCGACATCTGGTCCGACGTGCAGTGCCCGTGGTGCTACATCGGCAAACGCAAGTTCGAGGCCGCCGTGACCGGGTTCGACGGTGAGGTGGAGGTCGAGTACCACTCGTTCGAGCTCTCTCCCGACACCCCGGTCGACTTCGACGGGACCCCGGCGGAGTACCTGGCCGAGCGCAAGGGGATGTCGGTGCCGCAGGTCGAGCAGATGTTCCAGCGGGTGACCGCGATCGCCGCGTCCGTCGGGCTGGACTACGACTTCGACAGGATGCACCAGACGAACACCGTCAAGGCCCACGAGCTGATCCACTACGCCAAGGCTCGCGGGAGGCAGGGGGAGATGAAGGAGGCGCTGCTCAAGGCGTACTTCCTGGACGGCGGCCATGTCGGCCGGGTCGACGACCTCGCCGACCTCGCCGAGGGGCTCGGCTTCGACCGGGCGGACGTCGTCCGTTCGCTGCGCGAGGAGGAGTACCTCGCCGACGTCAGGGCGGACGGCGCCCAGGCCCGCGCCTACGGCATCAACGGGGTGCCGTTCTACGTCTTCGACGGCAAGTACGGGGTGTCCGGCGCGCAGGAGACGGCCACGTTCGCCCAGGTGCTCTCCCAGGTCGCGGCCGAGAAGGGAGCCGCGGCATGAGCCAGCCGGTCGTCCAGCTGATCGCCGTGGTGGGTGAGATGGGCGCCGCCTGCGAGGGAGACGACTGCCTGCTCGACGAGGCCGTCGCTCCCGATCGGTCTGCCCCCGCCCACGACGGCACCGAGCCCGCGGACACCGCCGACTGAGCGTCCGCCCGATCGAGGGCCAGCCTTAGTGATCGAGGGCCAGCGCTCTGGCGCTGGCTGTCGGTGAGGAAGGCTGGCTCTCGATGGGAGGACGGCACCCGCCGCGGGTAAGCATCCAAGGACCCGGCGAGAGGGTCGGGACGAGGACGGGAAGCGTCACGGGAGAGGAACCGGATGAAGGCCTTCAGCTGCCGGGTCTGCGGCAGGCCGCTGTTCTTCGAGAACTCGATCTGCGTGTCCTGCGGGACGGCCTTGGCCTACTCGCGCGAGGAGGCCGCCATCGTCCCGCTGGACGCCTCCGGCGGCTACCTCGATCCGGACGGCCGGACGTGGTTCGGCTGTCGCAACCTCAACCTCTCCGGCTGCACCTGGCTTGCGGCCGAGCCGGGCGGGCAGTGCTTCAGCTGCGACCTGACCCGCACCCGGCCCAATGACGCCGACCTGGCGGGGCTGGAGAACTTCCTGCGGGCCGAGCGGGCCAAGCGCCACCTGATCGCGGAGCTGGACCGGCTCGGGTTCCCGATCGTCGGCAAGAACCTCGCCGCCGGCGGCGACCCGGACAACGGGCTGTGTTTCGACCTGCTGTCCAGCGTCATCGAGCCGGTCGTCACCGGCCACGAGAACGGCGTCATCACCCTCGACCTGGCCGAGGGAGACCCGGTGCACCGGGAACGGGTACGGGTCGAGCTGGCCGAGCCGTACCGGACGATGCTGGGCCACTTCCGCCACGAGGTCGGCCACTACTACCAGTGGCAGCTGGTGGAGCGGACGGACCGGCTGCTGGAGTGCCGACGGCTCTTCGGCGACGAGCGGACGGACTACCCGGCCGCGATCCAGCGCCACTACGAGGACGGCCCGCCGCCGGACTGGCCGGCGTCGCACATCTCGACCTACGCGACGATGCACCCGTATGAGGACTTCGCCGAGACCTGGGCGCACTTCCTGCACATCTGCGACGCGATCGAGACCGCAGGCGAGTACGGGCTGGCGCCGCGCGGCCTGCTCGACTCCGAGCCGAGCTTCCGCGAGCTGGTCACCGGCGTGTGGGTGCCGCTGTCGGGCGCGCTCAACATGATGAACCGCTCGATCGGTGCCCGCGACCTGTACCCCTTCGTGCTGGCCCCACCGGTCCTCGACAAGCTGGAGTTCGTGGCCTCGCTGCGCCCGGCGGCCACCGGGTAGCGAGATCCCGGGACGCCGTTCCGAGCGGCGTCCCGGGATGGTTGCCGGCACGGACGGGATCGCGGCCGCAGCCGCCCCGTGCCGGGGTCCTCAGGCGGTGGCGACCTCGCGGGTGTGGCGCCCGGAGGCGACGAGCAGTCCGATCCCCGCCAGCGCCGCCAGGACCGACACTCCGTGCAGCGCGGTGATCGAGGTCGGGGTGCCGGCCAGGACGAAGGTGAGCGGCGCGAGCCCGACGACCAGCAGGCCGACGCCGGCCAGGACGCGGGCACCGGCTCCCTCGGTGTGCTTCATCACCTCGATCGCCGCGCCGGTGCAGACGGCGACACCGAGGAGCTGGATCACCGGCGACCACCAGATGGCGACGCCTGCGAGCCCTCCCGCCACCGCCAGGATGCCGGCCAGTCGCGGCATCGGCCGCAGCAGCGCGATCCCGGCGGTCATGAGGGCGGCAAGGCCGAAGGCCTGGATCGCGCCGTCGAGGTAGGGGATCCCCGGCATCCGCAGGTTGCCGATGCCCAGCCAGATGTAGATCCCTGCGAGAGTCGCGGCGGCGACCGTCCACCACCAGGTGGCGGCGAGGCGTCCGATTGCGTTCATGAGTCGTGCCTTCCGTTCGGCTGGCCGACCCCGTGCTGCCATGCGTTGCTTGTGTACCCAGAGCAGGTCGGCCGGGATTCCGGCGACGACCCGTCGCGCGATCGAGAGTGCCACCGTCGCAGGTGGCAGGTCTCGTGCGCTGGCGTCGGCCTGCTGCTCCCACAGGTCGGACTCGATTTCCGCGCGGCGACGCTCGGACGCCTCCGCACCCACCCAACCCGTGTAGCAGCCGACCCACACGCGTGCTGCGTCGACGGCCCCCATCACGGGAGCTCCCCG
>JAVHXR010000177.1:0-2169 GCA_031119515.1 Propionicimonas sp. | reverse complement strand
CCTTCGACGCGGCCGCGATGCTCGGCGAGCGCCGCGACCGCGGCGCCGGTGACCCGGTAGAGCCGGCGTCGCGGCCGTCCCTGAGTGGCAGCGACCTCGGCGTCCTCCCAATCGCTGGTCAGCAGGCCGGCGGCCTCCAGCCGTCCCAGCGCCTTGTACAGCGTGCCGTGCGCGGTGAGGGTGCCCGCCACCTCTCCCTCGGCGATCGCCTTCGCGATGCCGAAGCCGTGGAACTCGGGTTCGCCACCGCGGCGGAGCCGCAGCGCCGCCGCGAGGATCGATGCCTCGAGGGGGAGCAGGGTGCCGGGTCGCCTTCGCATGGCAAACCTTAGGCAGATATCTTCCCATAACACAAGAGGCGGTGTGGCAGCGGTTTCAGGAGACCAGGAAGACCGCCGCGAGGAAGCCGAGGTAGAGGACGAGCGCCGCCACGGCGAGCCGCCCCGCCCACGGCGTCCAGCGTCCCCGGGAGGCGGCGGTTCCCAGCGCGACGGCGAGCAGTACCCACACCGCGGTGTGGGCGTAGTCGATCACGAAGCCGCGGACGCCGGTGGCCTCCGGGACGATCACCCCGTCCCCGACGGTGGCGAAGACCACCGCCACCACTGTGGCGATGACGGCACCGGCCCCGAACAGGAGCCGGCTGCGTCGGACGGGGTCGGTCATGGCCGTGAGCCTACGAGCCGACCTGCTCCGGCGGCATCGGGGGATTCCCTGGTCCACGCCGGGCAGCGGGGGTGGAGCATAGGGGATTCGAACCCCTGACCTACGGCTTGCAAAGCCGCCGCTCTACCAACTGAGCTAATGCCCCGCGCCGCCCCATTATGGCGGATCGCCCCGCCAACCTCCGCATCGGCGGGGACGGCCTGTGCCGGCACCGGAACCGGCAGGCTCGGGCCCGCCGCCTGCCAGTGGCGCGAGCCCCGGGCCGCCGACATCGCAGGCGCGCGGGCACCCGCCCCGGGGACGTTCGGCGCGACCAACTACCCTTGGAGCCATGTGGTCCAGGCGCGAGGAGATCGACTACGCGCTGCAGCGTCGAAACACGCTGCAGGCGCTGCGGCGTCCCCAACGCACCCTGGACCGCTCCGACGTGTGCGACGCCGACCCCCTGCTGGTGCGGGCGGCGATGCACCACGGTGAGGAGACCACCACCCCGTGCCCGATCTGCGACGGACACCGGATGGTCAACCTCAACTACGTCTTCGGCGACCAGCTCGGACAGTACTCCGGACGAATCAAGTCCAGCACGGAGCTCGACGAGATGGAGTCCGAGTACGGCGAGTTCAAGGTCTGCGTGGTCGAGGTCTGCCTCGACTGCCACTGGAACCACATGACCGCCTCCTACCTGCTTGGGGACGGCGTCCGCCGCCGTCCGCCCAGGCGCCAGCAGACCGTCGAGGACATCTATGGCTAAAGCGAAACGGGCAGCCGGGGCTACCACGAAGAAGAAGCGGAACCCCTGGCTGCGGGCTCTGGCATGGTTCGGTGCCGTGCTGCTCGGGCTGGGGATCATCGGCGCGGCCGGTGTCGCGGTGGCGTACGCCAGCATCGAGTTGCCCGACCAGAACAAGGACTTCCGCACCGACACGACCTTCGTGTACTACTCCGACGGCACCACGCCGCTGGGGTCGTTCTCGGTCCAGAACCGGGTCTCCGTCGACTTCGACGACATGAACCCGCACCTGAAGGACGCGATCGTCGCCGCCGAGAACCGGACCTTCTGGACCGACCCCGGCTTCGACGTGGTCGCGCTGTTCCGGGCCGCCCGGTCACTGGTCGGCCCCGAGGACACCGTCGGCGGCTCCACCATCACCCAGCAGTACATCAAGGTGATGTACCTCACCCAGGAGAAGACCCTCACCCGGAAGGCGCGGGAGATCCTGCTGGCGGTGAAGATCGGCCAGACCTGGTCGAAGGAGCAGATCCTCGAGGGCTACCTCAACACTGTCTACTTCGGACGCGGCGCCTACGGCATCGAGGCGGCCAGCCAGGCCTACTTCGGCAAGCCGCAGTCCGAGCTCGACCTCGCCGAGTCCGTTGCCCTGGCGGCGATCGTGAACTCGCCGGGCAACCTCGATCCGGCCAATGGCGACAAGCACGCCGCCGACCTGCTGGAGCGCTACCAATACACCCTCAACGGCCTGGTCGAGATGGGCGTGATCAGCG
>JAVHXR010000176.1:3624-6144 GCA_031119515.1 Propionicimonas sp. | reverse complement strand
GGTCAAGGACCTCCAGCCCTACCTCGTCGACGACGTGACGGCGGTCACGCTGGATGCCGCGGTGACGCTGTTCGCCACCGGCAAGGCGGCGATGTTCCCGTCCGGCACCTGGCAGGTCTCCACCTTCCGCGGGCTCGGTGCCGATCTCGACTACGACAGCTTCGACGTTCCGGTCGCCGCGGACTGGCCGGTGGACAAGGCCGTCACCGTCGGGTACGTGGACGGCGGTTGGGCGCTCGCGGCCCGCTCCGAGCACCCGGAGCAGGCCAAGCGGCTGATCGACTACTTCTCGACCGTCGAGTTCGCCCAGGCCTACACCAACGCGATGGGGACGATCCCGGCGCGCAGCGGGGTCACCCTGGAGAACCCGCTGCTGGCCTCGATGATGGCCCGCTACGAGGAGAACCCGTCCACCTACCTGGGCAACGCCTACCTCCGGTTCGGGACGCCGACCGGCACCGAGCTGGTGGGTGGCGTGGTGCAGCGGCTGTGGCTCGGCGACCTCGATCCGGCGGGCGCGGCAGCGGAGTACCAGGCCGGCCTCGACGCCTGGTTCGACCCGGCCGACTTCGCGAGCACCGTCCAGTGAGCCGGGCCGCGAAGGGGGCGGGCCGCAGGACGCCGCCAGTCGTCATCGCAGCGTTCGTCCTGCCCGCGTTCGCCCTCTTCGCGGTCGTGCTGCTGTACCCGATGCTGAGCGCGCTGGCCTACTCGCTGTTCGAGTGGGGCGGCGGCACCAAGCTGGTCGGCTTCAACTGGTTCGACAACTTCGTGGTGCTGTTCACCGAACGTCCGTTCACCACCCAGCTGCCGAACGCGCTGTTCAACAACCTGGTCGTGTTCGTCGGGACGCTGCTGCTGCAGAACACCATCGGATTGTTCCTCGCGGTCCAGCTGAACCGCTTCGAACGGGCCAGGCGGCTGTTCCAGGTGCTCTACACCACGCCGTACCTGGTCAGCCCGCTGGTCGTCGGCTACCTGTGGACGCTGCTGCTGGCACCGTCCTTCGGGCCGGTGAACGCCGTCCTGCGGGCGGTGGGGCTGGACGCGCTGGCGCTGCCCTGGCTGGGCGACCCGGCGCTGGCGCTGCCCACCCTCGTGCTGGTCAGCGTGTGGCAGTGGATCGGCTTCCCGGTGCTGCTCTACGGCGCCGGCCTGGCCGGCATCTCTCCCGAACTCCACGAGGCGGCCAAGATCGACGGCGCGACCGGACTGCGGCAGTTCTGGCACATCACCCTGCCGCTGCTCGTGCCGGTCATCGGCACGGTGTCGATCCTCACCTACATCGGCTCGATGGAATCCTTCGCGCTGCCGTACGCCCTCGGCGGCGTCTCCGGCTCGCCGGCCGGGGCCACCGACATGCTGAGCCTGCTGTTCTTCCGGACGTCGTTCCAGTCCGGGGCGCCGAACGCGCTCGGGGTGTCGTCGGCGCTGGCCACGGTGATGTTCGTCCTCGTCCTCGCCGGAGCGTTGCTCGGGCGGCGGCTGTTCGCTCGCCAGGAGGCGAAGATCTCATGACAGCAGTCCTCAGCGAGCCGGCCGCCCTCGACGACCGAGCCGCCCCGACCGCCCGGCGGTTGCCGGGCCGGGCCTTCTGGTGGCAGGCGGTGGTTGTCCTCGCCCTCTGCGGCTACGCGGCGGTCTCCGTGATCCCGCTGGTCACCATGATCCTGAACTCGTTCCGCAGCCACCTGGCGATCGCCACCGAGCCGTGGCCGTGGCCGGTCGACCCGACGCTGCAGAACTACGTGAACGCGTGGACGAAGGCCTCGTTCTCGACCTACACCATCAACAGCCTCGTGGTCACGATCGCCTCGGTCGCGCTGTCGACGGTGGTGGCCCTGCCCGCCGCCTATGCGATCGCGCGCTGGCGGTTCCGGGGGCGGGAGTTCGTCGAGGCATTGTTCATCTCGGGGTTGTTCATCCCGTTCATGCTCGCGATCCTGCCGATGTTCCACCTGATGGACGCGCTGCGGCTGATCGACAACCCGCTCAGCCTCGTCCTGGTCTACGCCGCCAACGGAATCCCGTTCTCGATCTTCGTGTTCGCGGCGTTCTTCCGGCACCTCCCGGCCGAACTGGAGGAGGCGGCGATGATCGACGGCGCCGGACCGGTCCGCTCGTTCCTCTCGGTGTCGGTGCCGCTGGTGCGTCCGGCGATCGCCACGGTGGTGGTGTTCAGGTTCGTCCCGATCTGGAACGACTTCCTCACCCCGCTGGTGCTGTTGCGCAGTCCGGAGAAGTTCACCCTCGGCGTGGGGTTGAGCAAGTTCTTCGGCGAGTACCAGACCGACTGGGCCTCGCTGTTCGCCGGACTGGTGATCGCGACAGTGCCGCTGCTGGTGCTGTTCATCGTCGCCACCCGGCAGATCATCACCGGGATCACGGCGGGAATCGGCAAGTGACCGGCCGGATCGAGGACGCCACCCTGGCCGAGCGGGCCTCCCTCACCAGCGGCGAGACCTTCTGGCGCAGCCAGGCGATCGAGCGCCTCGGGGTTCGGGGACTGCTGCTGGCCGA
>JAVHXR010000176.1:0-3614 GCA_031119515.1 Propionicimonas sp. | reverse complement strand
AATCCGCCCTCGAGCGTTCCGCCCGAGGGAACGTCGCCGACCAGATCGCGAGCCTGCCCTACACGGTGGGCGACATGGGGAGCTTCCGCCCGGTGCGGGTGTTCATGGGCAACGGCCTGATGCTGACCGACGGCCCGCACGGCATCCGCCGCCAGCCGGACGAGCACAACTTCGGCATCGGCGAGAGCCTGCCGGCGACCTGCTTCCCGCCTGCCGTGGCGCTGGCGTCGACCTTCGATGCCGCGCTGGTGCGCCGGGTCGGGGCTGCCATCGGACGGGAGGCGCGCGCCCTCGAGGTGGATGTCGTCCTCGGCCCGGGGCTGAACCTCAAGCGTTCCCCGCTGGGCGGCCGCAACTTCGAGTACTACGCGGAGGACCCGTGGCTGTCCGGGCGCCTGGCCGCCGCGATGGTCGAGGGAATCCAGTCCGAGGGCGTCGCCGCGTGCGCCAAGCATTTCGCGGTGAACAACCAGGAGACCGACCGGCTGCGGGTCTCGGCCGAGGTGGACGAGCGCACCCTGCGTGAGCTCTACCTGCGCTCCTTCGAGCACGTCGTCCGCAGCGCCCGGCCGTGGACGGTGATGTGTGCCTACAACGGCGTGAACGGCGTTCCGGCGTCGGCCAACGGCTGGCTGCTAGACACCGTGCTGCGGCAGGAGTGGGGCTTCGACGGCGTCGTCGTCTCCGACTGGGGCGCGGTGGGCGACCGGGTGGCCGCGCTCGCTGCCGGGCTGGACCTGCAGATGCCCGCCACCGGAGGCCGCAGCGACGCCGTCGTGGTGCGCGCGGTCGAGACCGGTGAGCTGCCGGTCGAGGTGCTGGACCGGTCCGCCGAGCGGGTGGCGCGGCTGGTGGAGCGGGTGGCGTCCGGGCCGGCCGCCGCGACGGATCCCGACGCTCACCACCGGCTCGCCCGCGAGGCGGCCGGACGGGGGATCGTGCTGCTGAAGAACGACGCCGGCCTGCTCCCGCTGGACGGCTCGGGCTCGGTCGCGGTGATCGGTGCGCTGGCGGCCAGGCCTCGGATCCAGGGCGGCGGGAGCTCCCGGGTGAACCCGACCCGGGTCGACGACCTGCTGGACGCGCTCCGGCGGCGGCTGGCGAACACCCGGGTCGACTTCGCGGCAGGGTACCCCGAGGATCCCGGGGTCGACCCGGTGGCACTGGCGGGCGAGGCCCTCGCGCTCGCCCGCCGGGCCGGGACCACCGTCCTGGTGGTCGGGCTACCCGAGGACGCCGAGGCCGAGGGCGGCGACCGTACCTCGCTGGCCCTGCCGGCCGAGCAGCTGGCGCTGGTCGAGGCGGTCGCGGCGGTGACCCCCCGGCTGGTGGTGGTGCTGGTCAGCGGCGGGGTGGTGGACGTCGGCCCGTTCGACGACCGGGTGCCGGCGATCGTGGCGGGTTGGCTGCTCGGCCAGGCCGGCGGGGCGGCGCTGTGCGACATCCTGACCGGTGACGTGACGCCGTCCGGGAGGCTGGCCGAGACGATCCCGATGCGGCTGGAGGACACCCCGTCGGCGCTGCACTTCCCGGGTGACTCGGGCACGGTGCGGTACGGCGAGGGGCTGTTCGTCGGCTACCGCGGCCACGACGCGCTCGGGCAGCCGGTGCGCTACCCGTTCGGCCACGGGCTGTCCTACACCCGGTTCGGCTACAGCGACCTGGAGGTGCTGGTCACCCGTCACGGCGTCAGGGTCGAGTTGCTGGTGGAGAACGTGGGCGAGCGCCGGGGCCGCGAGGTCGTCCAGCTGTACGTCGGCGTTCCTGGGTCATCGGTCGCGCGCGCCCCCCGTGAGCTGAAGGGGGTGGCGATCGTCGAGCTCGAGCCGGGCGCCCGCCGGCCGGCGAGCATCCAGGTGCCGTGGCAGGAGCTGCGCTACTGGGACGTCGCGACCGGACGCTGGGTGCTGGAGTCGGGGCCCTACGAGTTCGCCGTCGGGGCGTCGAGCCGCGACCTGCGGCTGGCCGCGGCGGTCTCGATCGTCGGGGACGAGGCCCGCACGCCGCTCACCACCGCCTCGACGGTGGGAGAGCTGCTGGCGGATCCTGCGGCGCGGGCGCGGCTCTCCGAGGTCGTCAGGGAGAAGCTGGGCGAGGAGACCGCCGAGCACGTCGTGGGGGAGTCCGGCTGGGCGGTGATGATGGCCGCGTTCCCGTTCGGCAGGGTCGCGGAGTGGCCCGGGCTGGACCTCGATCCCCAGGACGCCGCCTGGATCGTGTTCGGCGACACCGGCGCGGGTCGACCCCGCTGACCGTCGGGAACCCGGCGCGAGCGCGGCGCGGTCGCTACCCTGAGGCTCATGCGCACCCTCGCGCGGGTGGTGGGGACGGCCCTGGCGGCCCTCCTGCTCGTGGGCTGCGGCCTGGACTGGATCCCGTACAGCCAGGACGACCCGCCGCCCCGCCCGCGCCCCACCCCTCGCTCGCCGGAACCCGTGCCGAGGCCGGTTCCGGCCCCCGCCACCCCGACGACACAGGACGGGGGCTACACCGGCAGGGTCGCCAAGGGTGCGGGCTGCGTCACCCTCGACGACGACACGCTGGAGTTCCTCGAGGCCAAGGGGGCTGTGGGCGGCGCCGTCACCTACCCGCGTGGTGCGATGGTGCGGTCGAGCGGCGACTGGTGGGCGATCGCGATCGCAACCCAGGTGAACCCGAACGGCGAGGGCCGGACCCGCGACAACGTCCCGGCCGTGGTCTACTTCGTCTCGAACCTGCCCTGGCGGGGCGACAACGAACTCGATCGCGAGGTCACCTTCCCGGTGGCGAGCGCCCCGGCCGGCGGCAAGGCGATGAAGAAGGCCGACGACTGCCTGGCGAAGCTCCCGGTGCCGAAGCCGACGCCGTCGCCGGGCTCGCCCGAGACCTACTCCGGCAAGCTCGCCAAGGGTGCGACCTGCGCGCCGGTCCCGCCCGGCATGCTCGCCACGCTCGAGGAGGTCGGCCAGGTCGGCGGCGCCGTCACCTACCCGCGCGGTGCGATGGTGCGCGCCAACGGCAGGTGGTGGACGGTCGCGGTCGCGACGCAGGTGAACCCGAACGGCGCCGGGCTGAGCGAGGAGAACGTCGCGGCCACCGCGCTCTTCGTCACCAACGACCCCTCCTACAAGGAATCGAGCCCGGACAGGATCGTCTACTTCCCGCTGAAGCCGGCCACCCGCGACGCGGCAGCCGCCAAGGCGCTGAAGTGCCTCGGGGCGGGCTAAACGCCGGCAGGTGACGGACGGGACTGCAACCCGGTCAGCAGCACGTCCAGCAGGTCGGCCACCGCCTTCTCGTCGTCGCCGCCGGACGGTCGCCGGGCCAGGAACGGGTAGAGCATCCCGAGGATGATCCAGACCACGGTGATCGGGTCGTGCGGCTCGAACTCGCCGGCGGCGCTGCCGGCCTGGACCACGTCGGCCAGCGGCTGCAGGAAGCGGTCGTGGTAGGCGAGGCCGAAGGCCGCCTGGTCGGCCTCGGGGAGGTGCCGCAGGTCGTGCATCGCGAGCCGGATCACCGCCCGTCCCTGTGGCGGCAGCGCGAACAGCTCTGTGATGATCGCCCGGAGCTGCCCTGAGGCTGTTGCATCGGCGGCGCGCCCCCTGACGACAGCGGCCGACACGGTGTCGAGG
>JAVHXR010000175.1 GCA_031119515.1 Propionicimonas sp. | reverse complement strand
GCACAGGGCACCGGCGGCAACCACGCCTTCTACCTGTCGATCCCGCCGGCCGCCTTCGACGTCACGCTCGACCAGCTCAGCCGGCACGGCCTCGCCGGGCAGAGCCGCGACACCCGCGACGGCGCCTGGTCGCGAATCGTGATCGAGAAGCCGTTCGGTCACGACCTGGCCAGCGCCCGGGAACTGCAGCGGAAGGTGTCCGCCGCCTTCGAGCCGCAGTCGGTCTTCCGGATCGACCACTACCTGGGCAAGGAGACGGTCCAGAACATGCTGGCGTTCCGGTTCGCCAACCAGCTGTTCGAGCCGATCTGGAACCGCACCTACATCGACCATGTCCAGATCACGATGGCCGAGGACATCGGGATCGGCGGGAGGGCCGGGTACTACGACGGGATCGGTGCCGCCCGCGATGTCATCCAGAACCACCTGCTGCAGCTGCTCGCGCTGACCGCGATGGAGGAGCCGACCTCCTTCGAGGCCGACCAGCTGCGCGCCGAGAAGCTCAAGGTACTCGCCGCGACCCGACCGGCAGCAGACCTGTCCCTGGGGACGGCGCGCGGCCAGTACCTGGCGGCATGGGCCGGTGGCCAGCAGGTGAAGGGGTACCTCGAGGAGGACGGCATCCCGTCCGACTCGCGGACCGAGACCTACGCCGCCATCCGGGTCGACATCGACAACCGGCGCTGGGCCGGCGTCCCGTTCTACCTCCGCACCGCCAAGCGGATGCCCCGGCGGGTGACGGAGGTGGCGCTCATCCTGCGTCCCGCGCCGCACCTGCCGTTCGCCCGGTCGGACGTGCGCAACCTCGGCACCAACGCCCTGGTGATGCGGATCCAGCCCGACGAGGGCATCATGCTGCGGTTCGGCGCCAAGGTGCCCGCCACCCTGATGGAGGTCCGCGACGTCACCATGGACTTCGCCTACGGCACCTCCTTCGCCGAGTCCAGCCCCGAGGCGTACGAGCGGCTGATCCTGGACGTGCTGCTCGGCGACCCGCCGCTGTTCCCCCGGCACGAGGAGGTCGAGGCGTCCTGGCGGATCCTCGACCCGGTCCTGGAGTACTGGGCGGACGCCGCCGAGCCCCCCGAGGGCTACCCCGCCGGGTCCTGGGGGCCGCCGGCGGGCCGGGAGATGCTCGCCCGCGACGGCAGGGTGTGGCGGCGACCATGAGGAGCTCCCGGTGATCATCGACCTCGAGAACACCAACGCCGGCCAGATCGGCCAGCGCATCCTCGCCGCGCGCAACCGGGTGGGAGTGTCGACCGGACTGGTCTTCACGCTGATCGCTGTCGCCGAGGGCTGCGACCCGGCCGACGTCATGGCGGCCTCGATCGACGCCGGCCGCGAGCACCCGTCCCGCATCCTCGTGGTCACCAACGGCGACGGCGACACCCGCCTCGACGCGACCCTGAGGGTCGGCGGCGAGGTGCCGGGGGACATCGTCGAGCTCACCTTCCGCGGCGAGCTCACCGAGCACCGCCAGTCGGTCCTGCTGCCGCTGCTGCTGCCCGACTCGCCCGTCGTCGTCTGGTGGCCGGGGGTGTCGCCGGACGTGCCCGCCGCCGACCCGATCGGGCAGCTCGCCCGACGCCGGATCACCGACGCCATGGGCTCCCCGCAGCCGATCGACACCCTCGTCGAGCGGGCCCGCAACTACTCCCCCGGCGACACCGACCTGGTCTGGACCCGGCTGACCCGCTGGCGCGGGCTGCTGACCGCCGCCGTCGACTACTACCCGTCCCCGATCTCCAGGGTGCGGGTGACCGCCGAGCCCGGCAACGCCGCGGCCATGCTGCTGTCGGCGTGGCTGGACGACCGGCTGCAGGTCGAGGTGCTGCTGGAGGACGAGCCGGGCGGGATCGGGATCACCGGGGTGGCGCTGGAGACCGAGGCCGGCGAGATCCGGCTCGCCCGTCCCGACGGGACGATGGCGGAGTTCTCCGCGCCGGGGGTGCCCCGCCGGCTGGTCGCGCTGCCCCGCCGCGACCTCAACGCGCTGATCACCGAGGAACTGCGCCGGCTGGACGAGGACGCGGCGTACAGTTCGGCCATGGCCACTCTCGCCGCCCGCTGGGACGCATCGAGCGATACCGGGGGGAAGGCCAGGTGAACCAGGCCGCACCACGGGTGGTTCGCTATCTCGACGCCGACGACCTCGCCGACCAGGCAGCGAAGCGCCTGTTGCACGCCCTGATCGACTTCCAGGCCGACGGCCGGGTCGCCCAGCTCTGCCTGACCGGCGGACGGATCGCGCTACGGATGTACGCCCGGCTCGCGCAGCTCGTGGTCGGCTCCGAACTCGACCCCGAACGGCTGGAGCTGTGGTGGGGCGACGAGCGGTTCGTCCCCACCGACGACCCCGACCGCAACGCCGGGCCGACCCTGGCCTCGCTCGCCGGCAGGTTCCCGCTCGAGCCGTCCCGGACCCATCCGATGCCGGCGGCCGACGGCCTGATCGACGCCGGGGCGGGCGCGGCCACCTATGCCAAGGAACTGGGCGACACCCGGTTCGACCTGGTGCTGCTGGGCGTCGGCGAGGACGGCCACATCGCGTCCATCTTCCCGAACCACCCCTCCGGCGAGCCGACCACGCAGGCGGTGATCGGGGTGAGCGACTCGCCGAAGCCCCCGGCCGAACGGATCAGCCTGACGGTCGCTGCCCTCAGCCGCGCCGGCGAGGTGTGGTTCCTGGTCAGCGGCGGCGAGAAGGCGGACGCGGTGGCGGGTGCGCTGGCCGGCGACCAGACGCTGCCGGCGGCGAGGGTCCACGGCGAGGAGGCGACCCTCTGGCTGGTCGACCGTGCGGCCGCCGGGGCACTGGAGTACTTCGAGTGCCCGTTCTGACCGGGCTGCCCGTCCCTGCAGGCGCCACGGCCCGGTCCGGCGATCCGTCAGCGGACCCCGGAGGTCTCGAGGGTCAGTAGATGACCTCGCCGTTGGCGCGGCGGGTGCGCAGCGCCTCCAGTGCCTCGGACAGGATGGCCACCGCCTCGGCGTCGGTGCGACGCTCCTTCACGTAGGCCAGGTGCGTCTTGTAGGGCTGGATCTTGGGCGGCGGCGGCGGGTTCTCGGAGTCGAGGTTGGCAGGCAGGCCGCAGCGCGGGCAGTCCCAGCTCTCCGGCACGACGGCGTCGGCGGCGAACGCAGGACGGGTCTCGTGCCCGTTGGCGCAGAAGTACGAGACGTACAGCCGCGGGGCGGAATCACCCCGCTCGGCCTCGCCCATGGGGCCGGCGCCCACCCGGCTGCCGCGAATCGCACTCCCACCAACCACAGGTTCCTCCTTGCCAGGAAACGGATGCCCAAGCGGGCGGGATCAGAAAGCCCCGACCTCGGGGAAGTAGCGGTACAGCGTCAGCAGGCCCAGGACGCTCGCCAGCCAGATCAGGCCGACGACGATCGTGATCCGGTCGAGGTTCCGCTCGGCGACAGAGGTGCCGCCCATGCTCGTGGTCATGCCACCGCCGAAGAGGTCCGACATGCCGCCGCCACGGCCCTTGTGGAGCAGGATGAACAGCGCGAGCACGATGCTGGTGAGGATCAGGATGATCGACAGCGTCAGGATCGGCCAGGTAAGCAGCGGCACAACAGTCACGCGGTGAATCCTAACCCACAGCCAACGCTAATCCCGCATCGGCGGCGCCCCCGGAAGGACCGCTGCGAACCGGACGGTTCGCGGCAGGTTGCCGGGCACCTGACCACTCCAGGGACGGCCCCGGACGGGGGGCCTCGCCACCGCTGTGGCCGGGCGCCTCGGCGTGTTGGCGCAACGAACCGACCACTCGATGCAGGGGGTGCCGCAGACGCGCGACGGCGCCCGGAGACGCGCGACGGCGCCCGGAGACGTGCTCCGGGCGCCGTCGTGGTTCGTCAGGCGGACAGCAGGACGATCTTCGCGAACTCCTCGGGGTTCAGGCTCGCACCGCCGACCAGGGCGCCGTCGACATCCGGCTTCGCCATGATCTCGGCGACGTTTCCGGACTTCACCGAGCCGCCGTACTGGATCCGGACGGCGGCCGCGGCCTCGGCCCCGAAGGTCGACTCGACGTAGCCGCGGATCGCGCCACAGACCTCCTGGGCGTCCTCCGGGGTGGCGACCTCACCGGTGCCGATCGCCCACACCGGCTCGTAGGCGATCACCAGGGCGCCGACCTGTTCGGGGGTGAGCCCCGCGAGCACGCCTTCGGTCTGGCCGAGCACGAACGGCACGTGCGTGCCCTCCTTGCGGATCTCCAGCACCTCACCGACGCAGATGATCGGCGTCATCCCTGCGGCGATCACCTTCTTGGCCTTGGCGTTGATCAGCTGGTCGGTCTCGCCGTGGTACTCCCGGCGCTCGGAGTGCCCGACCACGACGTAGGAGCAGTTCAGCTTGGCCAGCATGTCGGCCGACACCTCGCCGGTGTACGCGCCGGAGTCGTGCTCGGAGACGTCCTGGGCACCGAAGCCGAGCGGGAGCTTGTCGCCCTCGATCAGGGTCTGCACGGTGCGCAGGTCGGTGAACGGGACGATCACCGCAGCCTCCGCCCTGGCAGGGTCGTACTTGGCGTCAGCCAGCGTCCACGCCAGCTTCTGCACCAGTCCGGTCGCCTCGACGTGGTTCAGGTTCATCTTCCAGTTCCCGGCAAGCAGCGGGGTACGCGCCATCCTCAGGCCTCCTCATCCAGCACGGTAAGTCCGGGCAGTTCCTTGCCCTCCAGGTATTCCAGCGACGCGCCGCCGCCGGTCGAGATGTGGCCGAAGGAATCATCGGCGAAGCCGAGGTTCCGGACGGCCGCGGCGGAGTCCCCGCCGCCGACGACGGAGAAGCCGTCGGATGCCGCGAGCGCCGTGGCGACGGCGTTGGTGCCCGAAGCCAGCGACTCGATCTCGGCGACGCCCATCGGGCCGTTCCAGAAGATCGTCCGGGCGGCGGAGATCGCCTCGGCGAACAGCTTCTCGGTCTCGGGGCCGATGTCGGCGCCCTCCTGGTCGGCCGGAATCGCGTCCGCCGCCACGACCGTGACCTCGCTGGCGTGGCGGCCGGCGATGTCGAGTTCGGCGACCACCCGGACGTCCACCGGCAGCAGGATCTGCTTGCCGGAGGCAGCGGCCTGCTCGAGGTAGGAGCCGCAGGTCTCGATCTTCTCCTTGTCGAGCAGCGAGATGCCCACCTCGTAGCCCTTGGCCTTGAGGAAGGTGTACGCCATCCCGCCGCCGATCACCAGGGTGTCGGCGACCTTCAGCAGGTTGTCGATCACCGCCAGCTTGTCGGCCACCTTGGCGCCGCCCAGCACGACGACGTAGGGCTTCTCGGGGGTCTGGGTGAGGCGCTTGAGGACGTCGACCTCCTTGGCCACCAGGTAGCCGGCGGCGTTCGGCAGCAGCTTGGCCACGTCGTAGACGGACGCCTGCTTGCGGTGCACGACGCCGAAGCCGTCGGAGACGAACACGTCGCCGAGGGCCGCGTACTTCTCGGCCAGGGCCGCGCGCTCGGCGTCGTCCTTGGACTCCTCGGCGGGCTCGTACCTGACGTTCTCGAGTAGCGCGACCTCGCCGTCACCCAGCGTCGCGACCGTCTCGGTGGCGGACGGGCCGACGACATCGCCGGCGAGCTTGACCTCGGTGCCGAGCAGCTCGGCCAGCCGCCGTGCGGCCGGGGCCAGCGAGAAGGCAGGGTTCACCTGGCCCTTGGGGCGCCCGAGGTGCGCCATGATCACGATCCTGGCGCCCTGGTCCCGCAGGAACGAGAGGGTGGGCAGAGCAGCCTTGATGCGGCCGTCGTCGGTGATGACGTCGCCGTCCAGCGGCACGTTGAAATCGCAGCGGATCAGGACCCGCTTGCCTCGCAGGTCGCCGAGGTCTTCAACGGACTTCACGAGTTGCCTTTCTATTGGCGGTGGTTACGAACACCGGGCCGACCCGCGCGATCGCGAGCCGGCCCGGAGTCAGCTGGTTGGGTCAGCAGCGGGTCAGAGCTTCGAGCCCACGAGGACGGTGAGGTCGACCAGGCGGTTCGAGTAGCCCCACTCGTTGTCGTACCAGGAGACGACCTTGACCTGGTTGCCGATGACCTTGGTCAGGCCGGAGTCGAAGATGCTCGACGCGGGATCGGTGACGATGTCGGTGGAGACGATCGGGTCCTCGGTGTAGACCAAGACACCCTTCATGGCG
>JAVHXR010000174.1:975-6219 GCA_031119515.1 Propionicimonas sp. | reverse complement strand
GCCCAGGGCTGAACCACCACTGCTGCGGCCGTCCGGGGAACCGGACGGCCGCAGTCGTACGTGGGCCCGGGCGCCGGGGGATGGCCGCCGCGCGGACTGTCGGTGGGGCGACATAGGCTGTCTGGCATGCGTCCAGTGACCGATGTGCAGCGCAAGCTCGCCCCGTTCGTGGTGCACGCCGACTTCGAGCCCGCCGGGGACCAGCCCGCCGCCATCGACGACCTCGAGCGCAGGCTCACCGCCGGTGAGCAGGACGTCGTGCTGCTCGGGGCCACCGGGACCGGCAAGACGGCGACCGTGGCGTGGCTGGCCGAGCGGCTGCAGCGCCCGATGCTGGTGATGCAGCCGAACAAGACCCTCGCCGCCCAGTTCGCCAACGAATTGCGCCAGTTCTTCCCGGACAACGCGGTGGAGTACTTCGTCTCCTACTACGACTACTACCAACCCGAGGCGTACATACCGCAGACCGATACCTACATCGAAAAGGACTCCTCGCTGAACGAGGAAGTCGAACGGCTACGGCATTCCGCGACCAATTCCCTGCTCACCCGGCGTGACGTCATTGTGGTCGCGACGGTGTCGGCGATCTACGGCCTCGGTACGCCACAGGAGTACGTCGACCGGATGGTGCGGCTGCGGGTCGGCGACGAGGTCGACCGGGACACCCTGCTGCGGCGGATGGTGGACATCCAGTACGCCCGCAACGACCTGGCCGGCACCCGCGGCACCTTCCGGGTCCGTGGCGACACCGTCGAGGTGTTCCCCATGTACGAGGAACACGCGGTGCGGATCGAGTTCTTCGGGGACGAGATCGAGGCGCTCTCGACCCTGCACCCGCTCACCGGCGAGGTGCTGTCCGAGGACCGCGAGGTCTACGTCTTCCCGGCCTCGCACTACGTCGCCGGCCCCGAGCGGATGGAACGCGCGATCGGCGACATCGAGGCCGAGCTCGGCGTCCGGCTCGCCGGCCTCGAGGCCGAGGGCAAGCTGCTGGAGGCCCAGCGGCTGCGGATGCGCACCGGCTACGACATCGAGATGATGCGCCAGATCGGTACCTGCTCCGGGATCGAGAACTACTCCCGCCACATCGACGGGCGGGCTGCGGGCAGCGCCCCGAACTGCCTGCTCGACTACTTCCCCGAGGACTTCCTGCTGGTGGTGGACGAGTCGCACGTCACGATCCCGCAGATCGGCGGGATGTACGAGGGCGACATGTCGCGCAAGCGCACCCTGGTCGAGCACGGCTTCCGGCTGCCCTCGGCCGCCGACAACCGGCCGCTGCGGTTCGAGGAGTTCACCGACCGGATCGGCCAGAGCGTCTACCTCTCCGCCACCCCCGGGCCGTACGAGCTGGCCAGGTCGAACGGCTTCGTCGAGCAGGTGATCCGTCCGACCGGCCTGGTCGACCCCGAGGTGATCGTCAAGCCCACCCGCGGCCAGATCGACGACCTGATGGGCGAGATCAGGTTGCGGACCGCGCGCGACGAGCGGGTGCTGGTCACCACGCTCACCAAGAAGATGGCCGAGGATCTCACCGACTACCTGATGGAGAACGGGGTGAGGACCCGCTACCTGCACTCGGAGGTCGACACCCTGCGCAGGATCGAGCTGCTGCGCGAGCTGCGGCTGGGGGAGTACGACGTCCTGGTCGGGATCAACCTGCTTCGCGAGGGGCTCGACCTTCCCGAGGTGAGCCTGGTCGCGATCCTGGACGCCGACAAGGAGGGGTTCCTGCGCAGCGAGCGGTCCCTGATCCAGACCATCGGTCGCGCCGCCCGCAACGTCGACGGCCAGGTCCACATGTACGCCGACAAGATCACGCCCTCGATGGCGGCGGCGATCGACGAGACCAACCGGCGCCGGGACAAGCAGGTGGCGTACAACCTCGAGCGTGGCATCGATCCGCAGCCGCTGCGGAAGAAGATCGCCGACATCACCGACCTGCTCGCCCGCGAGGAGGCCGACAGCGAGAGCCTGGTCAGCCGGGTGCCCGGGCGCCGGCCGACCTCGCCGGTGCCGATCGACGCCAGCCAGGCCCGAGACCTCGCCGCGCTGCCCGCCGTCGAGCTCGCCAACCTCGTCCACGAACTGACCGAGCAGATGCACGTCGCCGCTGCCGACCTCCAGTTCGAACTGGCCGCCCGGCTGCGTGACGAGGTGGCCGACATCAAGAAGATGCTGCGGCAGCTGCTGGCTGCCACCAAGTGAGTGGTGGGACGTCCGGCCGGGCCGGGATTGGCCCGGGCTCGGCTCGGCTGACACAATCGAAGCGAGCCCTCCGCCGGTTCGCGGTGGACCTTCTCTCTCCTTCCCGGAGGCATTACGCATGCACGTGACCACTGAGGTCTGGGTCGTCACCATCGTCGCGCTGGTGGCGATCCTCGCGGTGGACCTGCTGATCATCGGCCGCCGGCCGCACGTCCCTTCGATGAAGGAGTGCGGGATCGCGATCGGGGTGTTCTCCGGCCTGGCGGTGCTGTTCGGCCTCGGGGTGTGGTACTTCTCGGGTCCGCAGTACGCGGGCGAGTTCTTCGCCGGCTGGCTGACCGAGTACAGCCTGTCGATCGACAACCTGTTCGTCTTCGTGATCATCATGTCGAACATGCGGGTGCCACGGCACCTGCAGCAGTTCGCCCTGATGGTCGGGATCGTGCTCGCGCTGGTGTTCCGTGGCATCTTCATCGCCGTCGGCGCGGCGGCGATCGACCGCTTCAGCTGGGTGTTCTTCATCTTCGGCGGCTTCCTGATCTACACCGCCGTCCGGCTATACCTCGACTACCGGCGCGAGGACTCCGTCGACGACGACGTCGAGAACGCCCTGCTGCGATGGGTGAAGCGGGTCTTCCCCGCCACCGACCAGTACCACGGGACCAAGCTCACCGTGGTGGAGGCCGGCCGCCGCCTCGTCACCCCGATGCTCTTCGTGATCGTGGCGCTCGGCAGCACCGACCTGCTGTTCGCGCTCGACTCGATACCGGCGATCTTCGGGCTGACCAACGAGCCCTACCTGGTCTTCACCGCGAACGTGTTCGCGCTGATGGGCCTTCGCCAGCTCTACTTCCTGATCGGTGGCCTGCTGCAGCGGCTGGTCTACCTGTCGGTCGGGCTGGCGATCATCCTGGCGTTCATCGGGGTCAAGCTGATCCTGCACGCGATGCACGAGTACCACCTGGACGGTCCGCTCGGGCTGGACGGCGAGATCCCGATCTGGGTGTCGCTCGCGGTGATCATCGGCACCCTCGCGGTGACGACGATCGCCAGCCTGCTGAAGTCCCGCCGGGACGCCCGGCTCGCCACCCCGCCCGCCGGCGACGGAACCGCCGCCTGACCGACGTCCTGGGACGGCTCCGGTTCAGACCAGCAGCGGGAAGGGCGCCCGGGTGGCGTCCCCGGTCACCAGCGGGGCCCGCCCGCTGAGCCATGCCCACAGCGGACCGTCCTCGGCGTTGACCTCGTCCTCGACCGGTCCGCGTCCCACCGTCGCGTCCAGACCCGACTCGCTGTGCACTGCCACGGCGGGGACATCGAGGTCGTGGACCCAGCCGAAGACCCAGGACAGCAGCCATCCCGCCGCCTCCGGCGGCACCTGGTCGGGAGTGAACCCGCAGTCGAGGTCGACGTGGTGGATGAACACCTCGTGGAGGCGGGCGACCGGGAGGGTGGAGAGCGGGCGGGTGCGGCCAAGGAACCGGATCGGACGGTGCCAGTCGGTGACGGTGTTCCAGGTGGCGGTGAGCGCGCTCGCCGAGGTGTCGAGGTCGATCTGGAGCTCGAGGCCCGATCGCTCGGCACCCCGCTCGAGGGCGGAGAACCGCTCGTCCGGGCCGGGCAGGCCGGGCGCCTCGCCGGACAGCGAGGCCTCGGTCAGGATCCGCATCCCGTCGGCGGACCGCGCCAGGTGGGTGGCGACGTGCGCCCGCGTCCAGCCCGGCAGCAGGCTCGGTCCCTGCCAGTCCTGCTCGAGGATCCCGATGGTGTCCCGCAGCAACCCCTGGTCGGCCTCCCGGGCGAGCAGCTGGATCTCCTCCACGGGGATAGAGCCACCGAGCTGCTGCATGGGATCAACCTATGTCCACGACGCTCATGTGTGCCATTCGTCCAGATCCACCGCGGTCGCCGGCCTCGCGCTCCGACCACGAAACCGAACCGTCAGTGGCGCGACATACGATGATCGGCGTGAATGACCGCCTGACGATCCGTGGTGCCCGGGAACACAACCTGCGCAATGTGAACCTCGACCTCCCCAGGGATGCCCTGGTGGTGTTCACCGGATTGTCCGGCTCGGGCAAGTCCAGCCTGGCCTTCGACACCATCTTCGCCGAGGGCCAGCGTCGCTACGTCGAGAGCCTGTCGGCCTATGCCCGCCAGTTCCTCGGCCAGATGGACAAGCCCGACGTCGACTTCATCGAGGGGCTGTCGCCGGCGGTCTCGATCGACCAGAAGTCGACCAGCCGCAACCCGCGCTCCACCGTCGGCACGATCACCGAGGTCTACGACTACCTGCGGCTGCTGTTCGCCAGGATCGGCCACCCGCACTGCCCCGAGTGCGGCGAGGCGATCAGCCGGCAGACCCCGCAGCAGATCGTCGACCGCCTGCTCGCGCTCCCGGACGGGACGCGCTTCCAGGTCCTCGCCCCGGTGGTGCGCGGCCGCAAGGGCGAGTACGTCGACCTGTTCCGCCAACTCGCCGGGCAGGGGTTGAGCCGGGTCCGGGTGGACGGCGAGGTGCACCAGCTCACCGCGCCTCCCGCGCTCGACAAGCAGAAGAAGCACTCGATCGACGTCATCGTCGACCGGCTCGCGGTGAAGACGAGCATCAAGCAGCGGCTGACCGACTCGGTGGAGACCGCGCTCGGCCTCGCCTCCGGCGTCGTGGTGGGGGACTTGGTGGAACCCGGGGGCGCCGTCCCCGCACCGGCTCGACCGTTGGACGGTCGCCGTGGCGGCCCCACCCGGCCCCACGTCGCGGTGGAGGAACTGGAGCCGCGCCAGTTCTCCTTCAACGCCCCCTGGGGGGCCTGCCCGGCGTGCTCGGGTCTGGGCACCCGGCTCGAGGTCGATCCCGAGCTGGTGGTTCCCGACCGGTCCAGGAGCCTGTCGGAGAACGCGATCGCGGTCTGGGCGAACCCCTACATCGGGGGCTACTTCCAGACCCTGTTCACCGCCCTGGCCGCCCAGGAGGGGTTCTCCACCGAGACCCCCTGGCAGGAGCTCCCGTCCCGCATCCAGGGGTTGCTGCTGAAC
>JAVHXR010000174.1:0-965 GCA_031119515.1 Propionicimonas sp. | reverse complement strand
TCCCGAAGCCGATCCAGGTGCGCACCCGGACGCGTCACGGCCGGGAGCACAACTTCCAGGCCAAGTACGAGGGGGCGGTCGCCTATATCGCCCGCCGGCACTCGGAGGCCGAGTCCGACAGCTCACGGGAACGGTTCGGCGGCTACATGCGCGAGGTCCCCTGCCTGACCTGCCACGGGGCGCGGCTGAAGCCGGCCTCGCTGGGGGTCACGATCGCCGACCGCAACATCGCGGAGGTGTCGGGCCTGTCGATCGACGAACTCGCCCGCTTCATGAGGGGCCTGGAACTCACCGCTCGCGAGTCCCAGATCGCCGAGCGGGTGGTGAAGGAGATCAACGAGCGCCTCCGCTTCCTGCTGGACGTCGGCCTCGACTACCTCTCGCTCGCGCGCCCCGCTGGCAGCCTCTCCGGCGGTGAGGCGCAGCGGATCCGTCTCGCCACCCAGATCGGTTCCGGGCTGGTCGGGGTGCTGTACGTGCTGGACGAGCCGTCGATCGGATTGCACCAGCGCGACAACCACCGGCTGATCGAGACCCTGGTCAGGCTGCGCGAGCTGGGCAACACCCTGATCGTCGTGGAGCACGACGAGGACACCATCCGGACCGCCGACTGGGTAGTCGACATCGGGCCGGGCGCCGGCGAGCACGGCGGCGAGGTGCTGGTCTCCGGCACCGTCGAGGAGCTGCTGGCCCACCCGACCTCGCTGACCGGGGCATACCTGTCGGGGCGGCGGGCGATCCCGCTGCCGTCGCGGCGACGGGCGCGCAACGGCAAGGCGATCACCGTCCACGGTGCCTCAGAGCACAACCTCCAGGACGTGACGGTGGAGTTCCCGCTCGGGCTGCTGATCGCTGTGACGGGGGTGTCGGGGTCAGGCAAGTCCTCGCTGGTGAACTCGATCCTCTACACCGCGCTCGCCAAGCACCTGTACGGCGCCCACGCCGTCCCGGGCCGGCACCGGTCG
>JAVHXR010000173.1 GCA_031119515.1 Propionicimonas sp. | reverse complement strand
GTCCACCTCGGGAGCGTGAGCTGACTGCCGGTCCGGCCGCTGCCGGGCCGGGGCGCCGGTCGGGACTAGGGGCGCGCGGCCGCGGCCTCCGCCTGCCCGGAGGCGGCACGGGCCAGCAGCGTGACCCGCCCGGCGGCGCCGTCCACCTCCACCCGGTCGCCGGTGTGGAGCCGGGCGGTGGCGTCGCCGCACCCGACGACGGCGGGGATACCGAGTTCGCGCGCGACGATCGCCGCGTGGCTGAGCGGTGCCCCGAGGTCGGTGACGATGCCCCCGGCCCGCGGGAACAGCGGCGTCCAGCCGATGTTCGTGAGCTGGGTGACCAGGATCTCGCCGGGGAGCAGGTGGCCGGCGTCGTCGAACCGGTCGAGCCGGCGGACGGTACCCTCCACCCGGCCGGCCGCTCCGGCGTGCCCGAGGACGACCCCGTCCTCGCCGCCCGGCGATCGCCGGACAGCGCCTGCTCCCGCGACGTGCACCGCCACGTCCCGTCCCGGGTCGGCCGCCCAGGCGAACGGGTCGAAGCGCCCGACGATCACCCCCGGCAGGGCCGGCAGTTCCCGGTAGCGGTGGTAGGTCTCCCGGCGGACGGCGAAGTGCCCGAATGCACGGGTCTGCCCCGCGAGTGCCGCCAGCAGTTCGTCGACGGTGAGCAGGAAGACGTCCTCGCCGATCCCGAGCAGCTCGCCCGACCGCAGCGCGAACCGGCGCATCACCCCGGTCGTCCGAACCCCCTCGGAGCGGACCGCCTCCCGCAGGGCGGCCTGCCGGGCGGCTCGCCGCAGTTGCCGCCGGATCCGCCTCGCGGCGCGCGGCTCGGCCTCCGCCACCCGGGCCAGGGCGGCGTCGTAGGCCTCCTGCTGGCCGCGCCGGCGCTCGGTGACGCCGCGGGCGTCGACCAGTTCGGCGACCGACCGGTCGAGCCAGCCCGGGTCCTCGGCCGGCCGTGGCCAGGCCAGTTCGGTCTCGTTGACGCCGCGGTGGCCGAACCGCTGCAGGTAGTCCTCTCGCGACAACACCCCGGCCCGTACCTCCTCGAGCCCCGCCGCCGGGCCGAGGCTCTCCAGGTTGCCGGCCAGGCCGGACAGGTTCGACACCAGCGCGGCGGCCGTCTCGGCGCCATACCGTTCCCGCAGCCGCTGCTCGAGGGTGGCGGGGTAGGTCGACCCGGAGGCGATCACTGCCCAGAAGGAGTCGATGCCGAACTCGAACAGTCCTTCGTCCCACAACCGGCGCAGGTCAGCCGGGCGCGCAGCCGCCACGATCCGTCGGGTGAAGTCCTTGCAGGCATCGCTGTGCGAGCGAAGGAAGGGGGTGAGCCGCAGCCTGGTCCAGCCCAGCCGGACGAGGCTGCCGAGCAGCGGGACGCCGGCCTCGGTCCAGTCCTGGCCGGTCATCGGCAGCAGCGGGATCGGCACCCCGGGTGGGAGGTCGCCCCACCAGCCGGCCAGCGCGCGGTACACCTCGCGCGGGTCGCCCCTGCCGGCCTTGCCGCGCCGGGAGGTGATCTGGACGGTGAGGTTGGCGTACGGCCGCCCCCCGATGTACCCGGCCATCTCCCGGCCGCGCAGCGCCAGGGACGGACCGCCGTTGGCCTGCTGGTAGCGGGCCAGGGAGACCGTCAGGGGGGTTTGTGCCTCGGGGTTGGCCTCGCTCAGGTTCGTCGCCGACCACAAGGCGGTGCCGGCGAGGCTGTCGTTGAACTCTGCGGTGTCGGGACGCCACGGGTTGAGCGTGGTGACCGGGCGGGCCTGCAGGATCCACACCCTGCCGTCGGCGACCGCCCACTCGATGTCCTGCGGGACGCCGCCGAACCGTCCCTCGATCCGGTGGGCCGCGGCGTGCAGCGTGCCCGCGAACCTCCGCAACGCCTCCGGCCCGGCGTACTCCCCCGAGGGCCGCGCCAGGGTGAACTCCTCGCCCGTGCTGTCGCCCGACACGACTGCCTCGCCCAGCCCGTCGACGACGGTGCCGAGCATCGTCGACAGGTCGCCGGTGAGCGGATGGACGGTGAAGAGCACCCCGGCGTACTGCGCCGGGACCATCGCCTGGACGACCACCGACACCTCGCCGGCCGGCACTCCGCTGGCCTGCGCGTACGCGGCGACCCGGCCGCTGGCGGCGGAGCCGCGCACCCGGCCGATCGCCTCGACCACGCTCCCGGCGGCGACGTCGAGCAGGGTCTCGTAGGCGCCCGCGAACGACGCGGTGGCCGAGTCCTCGCCGCCGGCCGAGGATCGGACGGCGAACCGCTGGGCCGGGCCGAACCGTCGCAGCTCCCGGTGCAGGGCCCGGCTCGCGCCGGCGGTCAGGCGAGTGCCGTCGAAGCCGCGTGGCAGCACGACGAAGCCGGCTGGCACCGGCTGGCCGGCCCGGGTCAGCACCGACAGTGCGCGGGCCTTCCCGCCGGCCGAGTCCTCGGCTTCCGGCACCGCTCCGAGCCGGTAGACCGGGAGCCCTGCCGGGGCGTACCCCAGCCGCGAGAGCCGGACGGCGAGCGTGCCTCCGGCCACCCGGCCGGCGAACCAGCCCAGGGTCCCGGCGAGCGGGGCAGCGAGGATCGCCCACGGGCCGAACCCGACCAGCCACGCCGCGCCGAGGCCGAAGCCGGCTGCGCCGAGGTTCGCGCCGGCGGCTACCAGCCACCGGGCGCCACGGTCAGTCAGCATCGGGTTCGGCCCCGAAGATGGCGTCCGCCCCCGGGTGCCGTGCGATGACGTCCTCGGCCCGCGCCAGCGCGATGCCGTGGCGCAGGTCGCCGAAGACCAGCAGCTTGTCGCCGACCTCGATCCCGAAGTCGCGCCTGGCCTGCGCGGGGATCACGATCTGGCCCCGGTCGCTGACCGTGATGGCACCGTAGAAACGCTTGTCCGGGTCGTCGGGGCGCACCATGACTCCTCCAAGATATGTCTTGCTTACAAGACAATGGTAGGGCTCGGGGGAACGGTTCGCCAGCGGCCGCCTTGCCCGCTGGGCAAGGCGCCCCGCGAGCGGCGGACTCCCACCACGGTCGGGCAGCGGAGGCCGCGGGCAGCGCGGCCAGCCGGTCCGGAGGGCTACTCCGGCCCTTCGCCCTCGGCCGGCGTCCTGGCCGTGGCCACGGGGGTGGTCGTCGCGTCGCGCCGGGAGCGACGCAGCTGCCGGCGCCGCGCGCCGTTCCGCTTCACCATGTCCTGGAACACGGCGACGACGCCACCGACGAAGGCGAGGTTGAAAGCGAGCTGGATGGTCACCACGGCGCGGGCGAACTGCCCCTGGGCGCTGACGTCCCCGTAGCCCACCGTCGACATCGTGGTCAGGGAGAAGTACAGCGCGTCGAGCCGGGTGGACAATCCGGTGAACTCCCCGGGCCGGCTGGTCGCGATCAGGAAGTAGGTGAGCGCGAAGGTCACCCAGACGAGCTCGAAGGCGATCAGCAGGTGCATCGGGCTGAGCGCGCCGCCGGCGCGGCGGGCCTCGTCGACGATCACCCAGACCACTGCTGCGATGCACAGTCCCGCTACCGCGATCCCGAGCGCGCGGCCGAGCGGCTCGTTCCCGTCACCGACCGGGATCACGAAGTAGAACGACAAGATGGCCAGCGGCAGGGCCACCTGGTTGACGATCGACCGCCAGTGCACGGCGTCAGTCTACGGAGCCGCCGTCCGGCTGGGGAGAGCGGCCCCGCCCCGGGCCGGAGGGTGGCAGCTCGGGCGACCAGCGACTCGCGCCGGGCCGGAGTTCGACGGCGGGCTCGCCCCAGTGCGCCAGGTCCTCCCACAGCACCAGGAACGACCCTCGCGCCCGCCAGCGGAAGTAGCGCGCCAGCAGGGCGGGCGCGTCGAGGCCGCGGCGTTCGTACCCGTCGAAGGACCCGGTCCGGCGCGGGCAGACCACCACGCCGTACACCCGCGGATCGCCGAGTCGCTGGCCGGGCGAGCGATCCGGGACGTGGAGCCGGACGTCCGCCAGGTAGCCGACCTGCCGGCCGGACTGCAGCACGGGGCGCCCGAGCAGGTCACCGAGGAACATGGCGACCCCCCGGGATCCTCGCCACCACGTTCCGGGCCAGCCAGTCCTCCAGCCACCCCACCGGCACCCGGGAGGACCCGACCGCGAGCCGGAGCGCCGGCCCGATCTCGGCGACCGCCGCCCACTCGATCCGCTCGAAGTGGGCCCGCGGATGCCTGCCACCGGTGATCCGGTCGAGCACGACCGGACCGTGGACGAGGTGGCGGACCACCGGCGCGACGGCATCGTCGGGGAGCACCCCCGCCTGCGGATCGGAGAGTTCGAGGTCGTCGACCACCCCGACCGGCTCGCCGTCGACGTCGAGCACCTGCCGGTCGAGCAGGCTGAGGCGGGCGTCGAGCAGTCTCCCCCCGGCCGGGATGGGCGGCGTCGGCAGCCTTCGGCTCACCGTCCCACCCCCGTCGCGACCAGGAGCGGGATGGCCGCCACGGAGACGACCAGGATCACCCCGAAGTACGCCTGCCCGGCGGCGTTCAGCCAGCGTCCGTTCACGTGGCGGCCCATGTAGTCGGGATCGTTGGCGACGATCAGGATCGGCAGGTAGGTGAGCGGCAGCGCCGCTGCCGAGAACACCACGGAGACCTCGGTGACCATGACGGGGTCGACCCCCGTGGCGAGCACCCCGAGGCCGACCACAAGGCAGGCCATCATCGTGACGTGGAACCGTGCCGCCCTGGCTGGCGCACGGAACTTCCCCCAGGTCCAGCCGAAGAACTGGGCCAGCGTGTATCCGGCCGAGAGGGTGGTCTCCAGCGCCGCCCCGAAGGTGGCTGCGACCACGCCGAGGATCACCGCGACGAGGAGCAGCCGCCCGCCCGCCTCGGCCACCGGCAGCAGCACCTGGGACAGCGAGCTGACCTGGATGCCCCGGGGAAGCAGGACGACGGCTGCGCAGCCGGCGATCGCCAGCGACAGCAGGCCGCCGAGGGGGAACCCGACCAGGACGTTGAGCCGGGAGTGGGCGAGGTCCTTCACGGTCCAGCCCTCCTCGACGGCGCCGGAGGAGAAGAAGAAGACCTCGTACGGAGTGAGGGCGGCGCCGAACAGGGCAACGGCGTAGAACCAGTACGTCGCAGGCGACTCGTCGGCCGGCACCTGCTGGAGTGCCTGCTGACCGAGCTGGCCCCAGTCCGGACCGAGCAGGAAGAGCGCGACCGCAAAGCCGACCAGGAGCAACCCGACCAGGCCCGTGACGTTCTCCATCACGTCGAAGCCGACCCGCCAGATCACCAGCCAGACCGCGAACGCCGCGATCGGGATCCACAACAGGTAGTGGACGCTGCTGGCCAACTCGAGGGCGAGCGCGATCCCGCCGACCTCGGCGGTGAGCGTGAGCAGGTTGATCAGGAAGGACGCCGCGAGGTTCGCCAGCGCCATCCTCGGGCCGAGCCGCTCCCGGATGACCTCGAACGTGGCGCGGCCGCTCACCGCGGCCACCTTCCCCGCCATGTGCGCGAAGACGCAGATCCCCGCGACGCCGAGGACGACCACCCACGCCAGGGACCACCCGAAGCGCGAGCCGACGACGGCGTTCGTGACGATGTCGCCGATGTCGAGGAAGCCGCCGATCGCGGTGAGCACGCCGAGGGCGACGGCGAAGAGGCGCTTCATCCGCCGAGCGCCGCCGAGGTTGCCGCGAGCCGGCGCTCCAGCTCAGCCAGCCGGGACAGTTCCTCCCCGGAGGTGGCGACAGCAGCCGCGTCGGCGATGCCGGCCAGTTCGGCAACCGCCGGGTCCAGCGCGGCGTCCGCCAGCTCGCGGCGGTCGGGGAGGACGCCGCCGGCGAGGGCCAGCTCCTGCCGAGCCTCGGCGACGGCCACCAGGGCGTCGCCGACCACGACCGCGGTGTAGGGGGCGGTCGCCCGTCCGTCCCGTTGGAGCCCGGTCGCCAACACCGCGCTCGCCACGGCCGCGTGGGCGTCCCGCACCGCCAGCGTGGCGGCGTCCCCTGCACCGCCCACGGCGCAGCCCGCCAGGGCCGGCACCAGCAGGGTCGAGACGACCCACCTCCCTGCGGCCATCCTCCACCTCCTGCAGGGACATCCCCGGGGCTCTCCGCACCCGGGGGTCGTCAGTGGTTGCGGAGCGCCTCGATCAGCTCGGCCTTCGACATCGTCGAGCGGCCCCTGATGCCCAGCTCGCGGGCCCGCTTGACCAGTTCCGGCTTGGTGCGGTCGTCGTAGTCGGCCGCCCGCGCGCCCTTCCTGCCGACCTCCGACCGGGA
>JAVHXR010000172.1 GCA_031119515.1 Propionicimonas sp. | reverse complement strand
CCCCACATGGTCTGACGGTAGGACGTCACGGGCCGGAAGGAAAGCCCGCCGGATTGCGCAGGACTACTCCCTGGCCGTCCGTCGCCGGACGGACCCCGCCGGGCCGGGGCGACAGCGTCACGACTCCAGCAGCCTGGCTCCCAGCCAGGCCTCGGGGATGCCTAGTCCCTCGACCAGCGGCAGGGCGTGCGGTCGGAGCTCTCGGCACAGCGAGCTGAGCTGCTCGCCGATCGCCTTCGAGCGGGCTGTCGACATCCGGTTGTGCTCCACGAACCAGGCCCGGTCGGCGTCCAGGCTGGACAGCGCATACAGGCTGAGCAGCCTCTCCAGCACCTGCCGCGCCTCCCGGTCGGCACACCCGTCCACCCCGGTCAGGAAGGCGTCGAACACCCGGCGCTCGAGGTAGGCACGCGCCACGAACAGCACGTGGTCGCCGAGCCGGTTGGAGGCCTCGAAGTGGTCGCCGTCCGACTTCGCCGCGGCGCGCATCCGCCGGGCGAGCGATTCCACCGAGTGCCGCTCCCGCTCGGTGAACATCAGCGCCTGCCAGCTCCGGTCCACCATGGCGAGCTGGTCGGGCTGGCGACGGGCGGCAGAGGTGAGGCGCTCCAGCAGGACGCTGGCACCCGACCACTCCATCACCGAGTCGCCGACCGCCCGCGCGGTCGCCTGGACGACGCCGGCGCGGTCGAGCTCGCCCCAGACCTGCCGGTAGTCGCCGAGCAGCGACTTGGTGACGAGCTGCAGCAGGACGGTGTTGTCGCCCTCGAAGGTGGCGAAGATGTCGACGTCGGAGCGCAGTGCGGTGAGCTGGTTCTCGGACATGAAGCCGGCGCCGCCGCAGGCCTCGCGGCAGGTCTGGAGCGCGGAGTTGGCGAAGCTCGTCGTGATCGACTTCAGCCCGGCCGCCCAGGTCTCCAGCTCGCGCTGGTCAGCGTCGGTGTGGGCTGCTCCGCCCTGCACCTTGACCATCAGCTCGTTGAGGTTGTTCTGCGCGAACCCGAGGGCGTAGGAGCGGGCGACCAGCGGGAGCAGGCGTCGCTGGTGGGTCAGGTAGTCGAGCAGCAGGACGCCGTTGGAGCGCCCGGGGGCGGGGAACTGCCGCCGCTTGAGCGCGTACCGGGTGGCGATCGAGATCCCCCGCCGGGCGGCGATCCCCGCTCCGGCGGAGATGCAGACCCGGCCGCGCACCAGCGTCCCGACCATGGTGAAGAACCGGCGGTTCGGGGACTCGATGCTGGAGGTGTAGCGGCCGTCCGCGTCGACACCGCCGTAGCGGTCGAGCAGCATCCGGCGGGGCACCCGCAGCTGGTCGAAGCTGATCGTCCCGTTGTCGACCCCGACCAGGCCGCCCTTGTGGCCCTGGTCGGCCGTGGTGACCCCCGGCAGGTCGCGACCGGCCTCGTCCCGGATCGGCACCAGGATCGCGTGCACGCCGTGGCGCTGGTGGCTGACGACCAGCTGGCCGAACACCACCGCCATCGAGCCGTGCAGCCCGGCGTTGCCGATGTAGGCCTTGGTGGCCGCGGGGACAGGGGTGTGGACGACGAACTCGTCGGTCTCCGGGTCGAAGGTGATGGTGGTCTCGAGGCTCTGCACGTCCGAGCCGTGCCCGAGTTCGGTCATCGCGAAGCAGCCGAGGATGTCGAGCGACCGGATCCGCTCCAGGTAGGTGTCACGGTGCCACTCGGTGCCGAGGTTGCCGACCGCCCCGGCGAACAGCCCGAACTGCACCCCCGACTTGATGGTCACCGACAGGTCGCCGTGGGAGAGCAGCTCGAACGCCACCACCTGGCCCTGGGGCGAGCCGAGTTCGCCGGCGGAGTGCGGGACGCCGTCGGCGGCCGGCCCGTGCTCCACCAGCTCGCGCAACCGGTCCAGCACCCACTGCCTCGCCTCCGGCATCGTCTGGGTGGGGTCTCGCAGCAGGTTGTCCGCCGGCAGCGCCGCGCGGCCCTGCGCCCTGGCCCTTGCGAACGAGCCGTCGAGGGTGGTCCGGAGGGCGGCGCCGAGGGTGGTCAGGCTCTGGTCGGGGGTCAGCAGCAGGGTCATGGTCAGCGCTCCTGGGATCGTGGTGCTTCGGAGAGCCCGGCGGCCAGTGCCGGGACGAACAGGGTGGTGATGTGGCCGACGATCTCGTCGGCCGGCGGACGGGGGTCGGACGCCATCCAGCGGTCGGCGGCGGCCCTGATGAACCCGACCAGGCCGTGCCCCCAGGTCGCGGCCCTCGCCTCGTCCTGGCCGGTCTCGCGCAGGTGGTGGGAGATCGCGGACTCGATCCGGTCGCCGATCAGCGTGGGCAGCCCCGCCGCCGGATCCACCGGGGTGCCGGTCTCGATCGGAGGGCTCATCACGAACCGGTAGATCTCCGGATCCCGCTCGACCAGCGCCAGATAGGCGGCGGCGAGGTCGGTGGTGAGCCGCCCCAGGTCGGCCGGGTCGCTCAGCTGAAGGGCTGCGGTCAGGTCGGAGAGGATGTAGGCGTGGACGGCCTCGCCGACCGCGGCGTACAGGCCGGCGCGGTCGCCGAAGTGGCGGTAGATCACCGTCTTGGAGGTTCCGGCCTGGGCCGCGATCTCGTCCATCCCGACCGCGGCGCCGTGCCGCCGGATGGCGCGCAGGGCGTGCTCGACGAGTTCCCGGCGCCGGGTGATCCGGTGGGCGGCCCAGCGGGCGTCCCGTCCATCGACAGTGGTGGCCACCCCCCTAGGGTACCCAGTACCGGACGTACCTGCTACCTTTGGTATCGGATATTTCTCCCGACTTCCTGGAGGCACGATGACGTCCCCCCGCACCGCCGTCGTGGTCGGCGGCAACCGGATCCCGTTCGCGAGAGCGGGCGGAGCCTACGCCGCAGCATCCAACCACGACCTGCTCACGGCCGCGATCGACGGGCTGGTCGCCCGCTACGGCCTCGCCGGCCAGCGGGTCGGCGAGGTCGCGGCGGGAGCGGTGCTGAAGCACACCAGGGACTTCAACCTCACCCGCGAGGCAGTGCTGAGTTCCGCACTCTCCCCCACCACTCCCGCCTGCGACCTGCAGCAGGCCTGCGGCACCGGGCTCGAAGCGGTCATCTACATCGCGAACAAGATCGCGCTCGGCCAGCTCGACACCGGCATCGCCGGCGGCACCGACTCCGCCTCGGACGCTCCGATAGCGGTGAGCGACCCGCTGCGGCGCGCCCTGCTGGCCGCCAACGCCGCGAAGACCCTGCCCGCCAGGCTCAAGGCGCTGGCGGCGATCCGGCCGGGCCACCTCGCCCCGGAGACCCCCCGCGTCGTCGAGCCCCGCACCGGGCTCAGCATGGGCGAGCACCAGGCGTTGACGACGAAGAAGTGGGGCATCACCCGCCAGGCCCAGGACGAGCTCGCCGCCGCCTCCCACCACCACCTCGCGCAGGCGTGGTCGAACGGCTTCTTCGACGACCTGGTCACCCCCTACCTCGGGCTCACCAGGGACGCCAGCCTGCGTCCTGACACCTCGGTGGAGAAGCTGGCCGCGCTGCGGCCGGTCTTCGGCGGGCCGGACGGCACCATGACCGCCGGCAACTCCACCCCGCTGTCCGACGGCGCCGCCGTCGTGCTGCTGGCCGATGCCGGCTACGCCGCCAGCCACCACCTGACGGCGCTGGCCAGGATCGTGGACGCCGAGGTCGCCGCCGTCGACCATCCCGCCGGCGACGACCTGCTGCTCGCCCCGGTCGCCGCGGTCGGGCGGATGCTGGCCCGCCAGGGACTCACGCTGGCCGACTTCGACCTCTACGAGATCCACGAGGCGTTCGCAGCCACCGTCCTCGCCGCCCAGGCCGCCTGGCGCGACGACGACTACTGCCGCGGCGTCGGGCTCACGGGCGCCCTCGGCGAGATCGATCCCGCGCGGCTCAACGTCACCGGGTCCTCACTGGCAGCCGGCCACCCGTTCGCGGCCACCGGTGCCCGGATCGTGGCCACCCTGGCCAAGCTGCTGGCCGAACGCGGCACGGGCGCGCGCGGCCTGGTCTCGATCTGCGCCGCCGGCGGCCAGGGCGTCGTCGCGATCCTCGAGGCGGTGTGAGATGGGGGTGCTCGAGAAGGTCTTCTACTCCCGACCCGGCCAGGCCGTCGCGACCAGGGCCGGGCTGCCCGAGCCGCCGGTACTGCGCCGCGGCACCACCTGGCCGCAGCACCAGGTGGTCCTCGCAGCCCACGGCGGCTCCCGGCTCGCCGCCGACACCCTCGCCCTGCTCGGCGTCGCCACCGGCGAGCCGGTGGTCGACGATGCCGGTGGCGACCACGCCCCCGGGTACGGCGGCCGGATCGGCGCCCTGGTGGTCGACGCCACCGGGATCCGGGAGATCGCCGAGCTGGAGTGGCTGCGGGCCGTGCTGCGTCCCGCGGTCCGCTCGCTCGAACCCAGCGGACGCGTGGTGCTGATCGCCCGCGGCCCTGCGGACGTGGCCGGCCTCGAGGCCAGGGCCGTCGCCCAGGCCCTGGACGGGATCGACCGCACCGTGGGCAAGGAACTCCGCAAGGGCGCCACAGCCAACCTGGTCCAGGTCGGCCAGGACGTCACCCCTGCTGCGCTCGCCTCCACCCTCGGCTTCCTGCTGCAGGGCCGCTCGGCCTTCGTCGACGGCCAGACCTGGCAGGTGGCGGCGGCGGACGCCCCGGCGACCTCGGAGCCGCCGCTGGCCGGGCGGGTCGTCGCCGTCACCGGCGCCGCCCGCGGGATCGGGGCCGCCATCGCCACCGTCCTCGGCCGCGACGGCGCGACGGTGGTGGCGGTGGACGTCCCGGCGGCGGGCGAGGGACTGACCGCGACCGCGAACCGGGTCGGAGGCAGCGCCCTCCAGCTCGACATCACCGCCCCGGACGCCGGAGAGCGGATCGCCGCCCACGTGGCGTCCCGGTACGGCGGGGACGCGCGGTTGTACGGCATCGTGCACAACGCCGGGATCACCCGCGACAAGCTGCTGGCCAACACCGACGCCGGCCGCTGGCAGGCCGTGCTGTCGGTCAACCTCGCCGCGCAACTGCGCATCAACGACGTCCTGCTCGACCCTGCCGTCGCCGGCGGACTTGCCGAAGGTGGCCGGATCGTCGGCGTGTCGTCCACCTCGGGGCTGGCCGGCAACCGCGGGCAGACCAACTACGCGGCCTCGAAGGCGGGGGTGGCAGGCCTGGTCCGCGCGCTGGCACCGGTGGTCGCCGGGCGAGGGATCACGGTGAACGCGGTGGCACCGGGGTTCATCGAGACCGACATGACCGCCAGGATCCCGTTCGTCCAGCGCGAAGTCTTCCGGCGGACCAACAGCCTCGGCCAGGGCGGCCAGCCGATCGACGTCGCCGAGGCGATCGGGTACTTCCTCGACCCCGCCAGCGCAGGGGTCACCGGCCAGGTGCTGCGGGTCTGCGGCCAGAACCTGGTCGGCGCCTGATGGCCGCAGCCGACCTGGAGGTGCTGCCCGACCTCCCGCCGATGGCGGCTGCCTTCGCCAGGGCGCTGGTGCCCGCACCCCGCCGGCCCGCCGCCGTCGCCGGCCACGCCGTCCTGGTGCCGGGCCATGTGCAGGACCCTGCCCGGCTGGCCCGGTACGCCCGGGTGTGCGGCTTCACGCTGCGGGACACGGTGCCCCCGACCTGGCTCCACGTGCTGGCGTTCCCGCTCCACCTCCACCTGCTGACCGATCCGGCAACCACTCTTCGCCTGCCCGGCCTGGTGCACGCATCCAACCGGATGCGGCAGCTCCGTCCGGTGGCGGTCGGCGAGCGGCTCGACCTCCAGGTCGGGATCGGGAACCTCCGGCCGCACCGCCGGGGCGCGCTGGTCGACCTGACCGCCGGGGCCAGCGTCGCCGACGAACCGGTCTGGGAGGGCGTGAGCACCTACCTGGCCGCCGGGGCCGAGCTGGCCGGGACGGCGGAAGGGCTCCCGCGGGAGGAGTTCACGGCCGTGACGCCGACGGCGCTGTGGCGGTTGCCGGCCGGCCTCGGCCGGCAGTACCGGGAGGTCTCCGGCGATCCCAACCCGATCCACACCAGCCGGCTGGCGGCGAAGGCGTTCGGGTTCGCCCGTCCGATCGTCCACGGGATGTGGACGCACGCCCGCGCGCTCGCGGCGCTGGAGAACCGGCTGCCGGCCAGCTACGGCGTCGCTGCGGAGTTCACCAGGCCGATCCTGCTGCCCGGGACGGTCGGCTTCTCCGCCGTCGCCACCCCTGGCGGCTGGCGGGCGGCCGTGACCAGCCGGGACGGCAGCCGACCCCACCTGTTGATCACGGCCGAGGCC
>JAVHXR010000171.1:2282-6323 GCA_031119515.1 Propionicimonas sp. | reverse complement strand
ATCACCGCCATCTCCGCGTCGGCCAGTAGTGAGGTCGACGAGGAGGGCCTGTCCGAGGTGGAGCGGTCGGCCTGCCCGACCTGCGGGTCGTGCTCGGGCATGTTCACCGCCAACTCGATGAACTGCCTGACCGAAGCGCTGGGCCTGTCGCTCCCCGGCAACGGCTCGCAGCTCGCCACGCACTCCGACCGCAAGCAGCTGTTCGAGCGGGCTGGGCGCCTCGTAGTGACCCTGGCCAAGCGGTACTACGAGGAGGACGACGAAAGCGTCCTGCCGCGCGCGATCGCCAGCTTCTCCGCGTTCGAGAACGCGATGAGCCTGGATATCGCGATGGGCGGCTCCACCAACACCGTCCTGCACATCCTCGCCGCCGCGCACGAGGCAGGGGTCGACTTCACGATGGACGACATCGACGCGCTCTCGCGGGTGACGCCGTGCCTCAGCAAGGTCGCCCCCAACACCACCAAGTACTACATGGAGGACGTCCACCGCGCCGGCGGGATGCCCGCCATCCTCGGCGAACTGCGCCGCGGCGGCCTGCTGGACGAGTCGGTGCACGCCGTCCACTCCCGGTCGCTGGCCGAATGGCTGGATGCCTGGGACATCAGGGGCGGCAGCGCCCCCGCCGAGAACACCGACCTGTGGTACGCCGCGCCGGGCGGCGTCCGCACCACCGAGGCATTCAGCTCGACCAACCGTTGGACCGACCTGGACACCGACGCGGAGGACGGCTGCATCCGGTCGGTCGAGCACGCCTACACCGCCGACGGCGGGCTGGCGGTGCTGAAGGGCAACCTCGCCCTCGACGGCGCGATCGTCAAGACCGCCGGCGTCCCGGAGGACCAGTGGACGTTCAGCGGCCCGGCCATCGTCACCGAGTCCCAGGAGGACGCCGTCGAGGCGATCCTGGGCAAGCGGGTGCAGCCAGGCGACGTGGTGGTGGTTCGCTACGAGGGGCCGAAGGGCGGACCTGGAATGCAGGAGATGCTGTACCCGACGTCCTACCTGAAGGGGATCGGGCTCGGCCCCAAGTGCGCGCTGATCACCGACGGCCGGTTCTCCGGCGGCTCGTCGGGGCTGTCGCTCGGCCACATCTCGCCGGAGGCGGCGTCCGGCGGTGCGATCGGGCTGGTCGAGGACGGCGACATCATCGACATCTCGATCCCCGACCGCTCCATCAACCTGCGGGTGAGCGAGGCCGAGCTGGAGGAGCGCCGCCTGCGGCAGAACCAGGTCGGCTGGCGGCCGAAGAACCGGACGCGCGAGGTCTCCCAGGCGCTGCGGATCTACGCCGCGCTGGCACTGTCGGCCGACAAGGGCGCCGCACGCTCGATCGACCAGGCCTTCCAGCCACCGGTGGCGGCGCCGACGGACGCCGCCGCGCTGCGGGCTTGACCGACGGGGTTCCGCGACCGTCGTCCCCGGGTGAGGATGGAGGGGTGAGCATCCAGGTCAAGGCCCTCGTCCTCGACGCCGACGGCGTCGTCCAGCACCCGTCCCTGGGCTGGCTGCTCGGCTGGGCCCGGATGGGAGGCCCGGCCTTCATCAAGGAGATCAGCCGCAAGGAGGACCTCACCCTCACCGGTGAGCAGGACCTCGAGCCGCTGATCACCGAGTTGCTGGCCGAGCGCGGGCTTGACCTCACCTTCGATGAGGTGATCGCGCACTGGTGCTCGATCGACCTCGACGACCGGATGCTGGAGCTGTCCGACCGGGTCCGCGCATCCGGCGTCCGGATCGCGATGGGGACGAACCAGAACCCCTACCGCGGCCGGTTCATGCTGGACAACCTTCCCTACGACGAGCACTTCGACGCGCTCTTCCACTCCTGGCAGATCGGCTACGCCAAGCCCGACCCGGCATTCTTCACCCACATCGTGGACGCGCTCGGGATCGAGCCGCAGGAGGCGGTCTTCGTCGACGACATGGCGCCGAACGTCGCCGGTGCCCGCCGGGCCGGGCTGCAGGCCGTCCACTTCTCCCGGCTGGACACCTACGGCGAGCTGCGCGCCAAGCTGCGGACGCTGGGCGTCCCGGGAATCTAGGCCGCGGCGGCGCGAGGGGCTGTCCGGTCGCCCCGGTTCACGGGGACGGTTCCCACACCGCTTCACGGGGACGGTTCCGAAACCGGTTCACGGGGACGGACTCGGGGTCTTGGAACCGTCCCCGTGAACCGGTCAGGGGGCGAGGCGTTCCTTGGACCACCGGCCCTGGTCGCGGCGGTAGCGGATCCGGTCGTGCAGCCGGCTGCGCCGGCCCTGCCAGAACTCCCAGCTGTCGGGAGCGAGCCGGAAGCCGCCCCAGTGCCCGGGGCGAGGCGGGTTGAGACCGTAGCGGGCTGACGCGGCCGCCGCGTTGGCCAGCAGGACGGCGCGGGAGCTGATCACCTCGCTCTGCGGTGAGGCCCACGCACCGATCCGGGAGTCGAGCGGACGGGTGACGAAGTAGGCATCGGATTCCTCCGCGCTGGTGCGCGTGACGACCCCCTCCACCCTCACCACCCGGTCGAGCCCCGGCCAGTGGAACTGCAGTGCCGCGTACGGGTTGGCGTCCAGCTCGTGGGCCTTGCGGGAGTTGTAGTTGGTGAACCAGACCAGGCCGTCGGGGTCCACCGACTTCAGCAGCACGACCCGGGTGGACGGACGCCCGTCCGCGCCGACGGTGGCAAGGGTCATCGCGTTGGGGTCGCTGATCCCGGACCCGAGGGCGTCCTGCAGCCACCGCTCGAACTGCGCCAGCGGCTGGTCGGCGACAGCCGCCTCGACCAGGTCGGGATGGTCGTAGCTCTTGCGCACGTTCCTGAGGTCCACCATCGCAGCCTAGACCCGCCGCCTGGGCGGCCGTCGTCGAGCGCCAGCCCCCAGGCCGTGGCTCTCGAGCACGAACACTGGCCCTCAACAACAACCCCAACCCCGCACACCGACAGCCAGCCCCCAGGCCATGGCTCTCGAGCACGAAGGCTGGCCCTCGGCGGACAGCCGCGGACGGAATCAGAGGGCGGGCTCGCCCCGGACGGCCTTCGCCGGGGGACGGTCACCACGGATCGAGGCGACCATGTCCACCACCCGCCTGGTGGCGCGGACGTCGTGCGCCCGGAACACGGTCGCGCCCAGCCAGGCGGCGACCGCGGTGGCGGCGAGCGTCCCCTCCAGCCGGTCGTCCACCGGGAGGTCGAGGGACTCCCCGACGAAGTCCTTGCGGGACAGCGACTGCAGCACGGGGTAGCCCAGGCCGGCGACCTCGGAGGTCGCCCGCAGCACGCGCAGCGAGTGCCGGGTGGTCTTGCCGAAATCGAGCGTCGGGTCGACCAGGACGCGCTCGGCCGGCACCCCGGCGGCCACCGCACGCTCGGCACCATCCCTCAACCCGGCCAGCACGGACGCCACCACACCGTCCGGTTCGGGCGGATAGGTCACCCCGACCGGGTCGGTCCGCGGCGGCAGGCCACCGGTGTGCGACACCACGTACCCCGCGCCGAGTTCGGCCGCGACGGCGGCCAGGCCGGGGTCGGCGCCCGCCCAGGTGTCGTTGACCAGGTCGATCCCCGCCCCGGCGCAGGCGCGCGCGACCTCCGAGCGCCAGGTGTCGAGGCTGAGCAGGATGCCGGGATGGCGCTCGCGGACGGCCAGCAGGAACGGACCTACCCGCTCGACCTCCTCCGCGACCTCCACCCACGGGCCGACCTGACCGGCCCGCACCCCACCGACGTCGACGATGTCGGCGCCGTCGGCTACCAGCCGGTCGACCGCGGCCAGTCCGGCTTCCGGATCGGTGAACCGGGCCTGCGCGTAGAAGGAGTCGGGGGTCCGGTTGACCACCCCCATCACCGCCGGACGGGAGGCGTCGAACCGCCGCCCGCGCAGCACCAGGGCCGCAGGAACGGCCGGAGGGACTGCGGACGTGCTCCCTGGGCGATCCATGCGCCCCACTCTGCCGCACCGGGCAAGCCTCCGGGACGACGGACGCGGCGCGCCCACGCCGCGTGCCACCACCGGCGGATGGCGCCATCGGGATTAGCCTGAAGCCGCAGTGCCCATCGCA
>JAVHXR010000171.1:1233-2272 GCA_031119515.1 Propionicimonas sp. | reverse complement strand
GTACCTGACATGACTCAGGCAGAATCGTCGTTCACCTTCGCCAGCTTCAGCCTCGACTCCAAGGACCTGACCAAGTCCGCTGTCACCAGCGTGCGGGTCGCGCTCGGCATCGGCGGGACGGTCTCGCTCATCTTCGGCCTGCTGATGGTCTTCTGGACCGACAAGGCCGCCGTCGGCCTGACCTGGTTGCTCGGCCTGTACTGGCTGATTGCCGCCCTGGTCTACCTGGCGATCGCGATCTTCGCCAAGGGGTTGAAGACCGGTTCCCGGATCCTCGACATCGTGCTCGGCATCCTGATGCTGCTCGCGAGCATCTACCTGCTCGCCAACCCGCAGGCCGCGGCCCAGGTGCTCGGAGTGTTCCTCGGGATCCTGATCGGCGTGCTGTGGGTCATCGAGGGCGTCGTCACCCTCGCCCAGAGCGGCGACGCCAGGTCCCGCGGGTGGGCGATCTTCTTCGGCCTGTTGAGCATCCTGGCCGGGCTGGTGCTGTTCTTCAGCCCGCTGTGGGGCATCCAGATCCTGTTCGTCCTGACCGGGATCGCGCTGATCGTGCTCGGCGTCGTGCAGCTCGTCCGGGCCTTCCAGTTCGGCCGCGGGCTCAGCTTCGACGAGACTCCGGCCGTCTAGAGACGAGCGCGGGGCCCGGGACGACGCACGTCGTCCCGGGCCGTCAGCGCTACTCGATCACCAGCAGCAGATCGCGGCCCTCCACGGCCTGGGAGTGGCCGATCGCCAGCCGGGTCACCTTGCCGGCGACCGGGGACGTGATGGCCGCCTCCATCTTCATCGCCTCGATCGTGGCGACCTGCTGGCCGACCGCGATCTCGTCGCCGACCTCCACGACCAGAGTGACCACGCCGGCGAACGGTGCCGGGACCTGGCCTGGGACGGACGGGTTGGCTCGCTCGGCCGCTGCGACGGTGGTCGTGACCGACTCGTCCCGCACCCACACGGCGCGGAGCTGGCCGTTCACCCCGCAGATCGCCTGGCGCATCCCGCGGTCGTCCGGTTCGCCGACGGCGGTGATGCTGAGCAG
>JAVHXR010000171.1:0-1223 GCA_031119515.1 Propionicimonas sp. | reverse complement strand
GCTTGAGCCCGTGCAGGAACTGCTTGGTCGGCACCACGGAAAGCTCGGAGAAGTCCTCCACCGCCTCCTCGTAGTCGCGGGTCGGGCCCGGGAAGAGCAGCCGGTTGAGGGTCTGCCGCGGCCGTTCGGCCAGCGCCGCCTCGTCCTCGGCCGACAACTCGGTCCGCACCGGCTTCACCACCCGGCCGGCCAGTGCCTTCGTCCGGAACGGCTCCGGCCAGCCGCCCGGCGGGTCGCCGAGCTCGCCGGACAGGAAGCCGATCACCGAGTCCGGGATGTCGTAGGACGACGGGTTCGCCTCGAAGTCGGCCGGGTCGGCGTTGCGTCCGACCAGCGCGAGCGCGAGGTCCCCGACGACCTTGGACGAGGGCGTCACCTTGACGATGTTGCCCAGGATCCGGTTCGCGGCGGCGTACATGTCCTCGATCGCCTCGAACCGGTCGCCGAGCCCGAGCGCGATCGCCTGCTGGCGCAGGTTGGACAGCTGGCCGCCGGGGATCTCGTGGTGGTAGACCCGCCCGGTCGGTCCGGGCAGGCCGGACTCGAACGGGGCGTAGAGCTTCCGGACCGCCTCGAAGTACGGCTCCAGCGACTCCACGGCGGCCAGCGACAGGCCGGTGTCCCGCTCGGTGTTCTCCAGCGCGGCGACCAGTGCAGACATCGAGACCTGCGAGGTGGTTCCGGCCATGGACGCCGCGGCGACGTCCACCGCGTCCACCCCCGCCTCGACCGCCGCGAGCAGGGTGGCGAGCTGGCCACCGGCGGTGTCGTGGGTGTGGAGGTGGACCGGCAGGTCGAAGTTCGAGCGCAGCGCCGTGACCAGCTTCGCCGCCGCCGGCGCCCGGAGCAGGCCCGCCATGTCCTTGATCGCCAGGATGTGGGCACCGGCCTCCACCAGTTGCTCGGCCAGCCGCAGGTAGTAGTCGAGGGTGTACAGCGTCTCGCCCGGCGAGGTCATGTTGCCCGTGTAGCACAGCGCTGCCTCGGCGACGGCGTGGTCGGTCTCCAGCACCGCCTCGACGGCCGGCCGGATCTGGTCGACATTGTTGAGCGCGTCGAAGATCCGGAAGATGTCCAGGCCGCCGGCCGCCGCCTCGTGGACGAACGCGGTGGTCACCTTCAGCGGATAGGGGGTGTAGCCGACGGTGTTGCGGCCGCGCAGCAGCATCTGCAGCGGGATGTTCGGCATCGCGGCGTGCAGCGCGTCCAGCCGGGCCCAGGGA